>NZ_JBQENC010000003.1:182789-376297 GCF_052044485.1 Pseudoxanthomonas sp. 22568 | reverse complement strand
GTCGCGCCGATTCTTACCGGACGACCGCGCATCCCGTAGCCGAGCAAGCTCGGCTCTACGCCTGCTCCTTCGGAGAAGAGAGGGACCGAAGGGGATTCGTGCTCACATCGCCTGACCGGCACCCGCGAGCGCTCCCGTAGAGCGGAGCTTGCTCCGCTGCCCGACGCCGCGCGATTCCTTGGTCCGATTCGTGCCGATTTCTCCCGAACGACCGCGCATCCCGTAGCCGAGCAAGCTCGGCTCTACGCCTGCCCCTTCGGAGAAGGAGGACGGACCGAGGGGAATATTCGCTTGGCCGCTCAGCGCCGCGCCAACCGCTGCGCAACCTGCGGGCGGGTCAGATCGCGCAGCGCGTCCTTGCCTATCCAGCGTTCGGTGGCGTCCTCCGAGGCGGCCAGCCGGCGCGCCAGCGCTACTGCGGTCGCATGCAACCCGGCACGGCGCTGGCCGATGGCCCGCAATGCCCAGCTGACCGCTTTCCTAACGAAGTTGCGCGGATCGGCGGCAGCCACCTCGACCAATCGCAAGCCCTCGGCGAACCCGTCATCGCCCGCCGCCTTGTCGTGGACCGCCAGGCCTGCGAGCAGGGCGAACGCGGCGCGCTTCTCGAATTCGCCACGCCGGCCGCTCCATTGCGCCACCTTGCGCCAGGCATGCGGGCTGCGATCGAACAGGTGGAAGCACAGGGTGTCGCAGACGGCCCAGTTGTCGAAGTCGCGGCACCAGCGGTCCATCTGCGCGGTACCCAGCTGCGCGGGATCGGCAACGAAGGCGACCAGCAGGCGCGCCTCGTACACGCCGGTATCCCACAGGGCCGGCGCCAGCGCAGGCTGGCGTCCGATGCGCTTGCCGATGGCCTGGATCTTCGCCATCGGTACGCCCAGGGCGTGATCGTCGGGAATGCCGAAACGGGCGAGTCCTTCCCGATGGGAGGCACTTGCCTGTTGCTTCAGCATCGCCAGCGCCTGAATGGCGCTCACCGGCTCGATGGTGGCGGCCTTGCGGAAAGCGGTGCGCGTGGGCTTCTTGGCGACGGGCATGGGCAAGGCGGCGATCAGATGCGCGCAAGCATAGCCACGCGGCGTGGCTCATGTCCCGCGCCGGTGAGGCGGACCAAAAAAAGGCCCGCTTGCGCGGGCCCGGAGAGAGGAACTGCCAGGAACGGGGATGCCGGGCGATCAGGCCGCCAGGCGCTGCGGAACCGGAATCGACGCTAGTGCGCTGGCGAGCGCATCGACGCGGTGCTGCGGCGAATAGTTCACGCCCTCGGCGCGCACGAATTCCACGTCGGTGATGCCCATGAATCCCAGCACGAACTTCAGGTAGGACTCCTGGAAGTCGCTGGCGGCGCCGTGGATGCCGCCGCGGCCGCTGGCGATGATCACTTTCTTGTTGCCGGCCAGGCCTTCCGGCCCCTTCTCGGTGTAGCGGAAGGTGCGGCCGGCCACGGCGACGCGGTCAATCCAGGCTTTCAGGGTCGACGGAATGCCGAAGTTGTACATCGGCGCCCCGATGACCACGACGTCCGCGTCCAGGAACTGCTGGAGCGTTTCTTCGCCGGCGGCGGCCACCGCCGGATCGGCCTTGGCCAGTACCGGTCCGGTCAGGTGGGGCAGGGGAGCGGCATCCAGATCGCGATAGGTGACCTTCAGACCAGGCACCTGGTCCTGCCAACGGGCTACGATGGCGGCGGTGAGTTGGCGGGTGACCGAGTTGTCGGCCAGCGCGCTGCTGTCGATGTGCAATAGTTTCATGATGGCTTTGTCGGGTGGATGCGGCCGTGCCGCGTTGGATGCCATCTTGGGTTGTTGCGAAAACAGGATAAAGCTGGTCTAATATCACTGATTGTTCTGATAATGGAACTATAGTCATGCAGCACGACCTCAACGACCTCTATTACTTCGCCATGGTGGTCGACCACGGCGGCTTCGCCGCGGCCGAGCGCGCTCTGGGCATTCCCAAGTCGCGGCTGAGCCGGCGCATCAGCCAGCTGGAAACCGATCTGGGCGTGCGCCTTCTGCAGCGTTCCACCCGCCGCTTCGCGGTGACCGACGTGGGCATGAGCGTGCATCGGCATGCGCAGACGATGCTGGCCGAAGCCCAGGCCGCGCGCGAGGTGGTCGATCGCCTCAGCGCCGAGCCGCGCGGCGTGGTGCGGGTCAGCGTGCCGGTGGCGGTGGCGCAGATGCAGTTGCCGAAGATCCTGCCCAAGTTCCTCGACAAGTACCCGAAGGTGCGGTTGCAGCTGCACGTCAACAACCGGCGCGTGGACATCATCAACGAAGGCTACGACGTGGCGCTGCGCGTGCGCGCCAAGCTCGACGATGACGGCAGCCTGGTGATGCGCAGCTTCGGCCAGATCCAGGAACTGCTGGTCGCCAGTCCGAAGTACCTCAACCGCGCCGGACGCCCGCAGGCGCCGGAAGATCTGACCAACCACGTCACCCTGAGCATCAGCGAGGACGAGGCGCGCCAGCGCTGGGAACTGCATGGTCCGGACGGCGAGGTGCGCCGGGTCGAACTGCAGCCGCGCCTGGCCGGATTCGACTTCCCGCTGCTGCAGGCGATGGCAAAGGACGGCTACGGCATCACCCTGTTGCCGGAAACCGTCTGCGCCGAGGCCGTGCGCAAGGGCGAACTGGAAGTGGTGCTGCCGGAATGGTCGCTGCCGCAGGGCATCTGCCACGCGGTGTTTGCTTCCCGTCGCGGCCTGCTGCCGGCGGTGCGGGTGTTCATCGACTTCCTGGCAGAACACCTGCCCCAGCAGATCGAAGCCTCGCGCCTGGACTGCGGCGGCAAGTGCTCGGAGGCGGCGGAAAGGGCGCTGGAACTGGCCCTGGACAACGCCCGGGCCGGCAAGGTCAAGAAGGCCTCGTAAGCACGCGCACGGGCTTCATGCGAAAATGCGCGCCGGCCCGAGGGCTGGCCTGCAGCGCCTGTCACCGCAGGTCGATGGTCAAACCGGCGAACCGATGCAACGCATCGGCGGGATGCAGCAGATACAACGGAGAGATGGCCGAGCGGTTTAAGGCACCGGTCTTGAAAACCGGCGAAGGGTCAAACCTTCCGTGGGTTCGAATCCCACTCTCTCCGCCAAACCTTCGAGAACGCCCCCTACGGGGCGTTTGCGTATCCGTCTGCAGCATGATGGGGCGGCACTTACAGGCAAGTTGCAGTGTCCGCCTGCGTCACTTCTTCTTCTTCTTCGCCTGCACGCAGTTCTCCAGCCACAGCATCCGCTTGAAATCGTCGTAGCGGTGGAAGCTGCCGGTGAAGGTCGCGTAGTCGCCCTTGCGGAAGGTCAGCACGTTGGCGAGCTGGTTGGCATTGAACAGGCAGGCCACGCCCACGCGCGGTTGATCATCGCCGGGCACATTGAGCAGCACCTCGCTCTCGTCGGGAATGTCGAAGGAGACGTTGTACTCGGCGCCATCTTCCTGGATGTAGTCCACGCGGCCCTTCAGGCTGTACTTGCGGCCCTTGTGGCGGGCGTTGACCACCAGCGCATTGCCCTTGGCCTCGCGCGCGATCTCGCGGGAGAACACGTATACGTCCTTGAACGTGGTGTCCGCCACGTTCTGGGTGCGTGCGCCCTGCGCGCCGGCGGTCCTGCCTTCCTTGCCGCCCTTGATCTTCGCCATCAGCTGGCACATGTACGGACGCATCGAATCGGCCTTGGCAAACTGGCCCTTCTCGGTCTTGACCGTCATCTCCACCACCGCCGCGTTGCCCTCCTGGCTGACGTTGATCAGCGTGGGGACGGCGCGGGTGAAATTGGTCGAGCGCTGTTCCACCAGCATTGTGCCGGTGCCCGCGTCCTCGGTGATCACGTCCATCTTCTCGGCGATCATGATGCCGCGGATCTGACCCATCGCGTCGGCCACGGACAGATCCGACACCGTTACCTTGCTGGAGAAGTCGGCGCCGGAAAACACGCTGCCGGATTTGCTGAAGTTGTTCTCGCATTCACCGGCCAAAGCGGCCGAGGTCGCGCCGGCCAGGGCCAGGGGAAGAAAGGAAAGAAGTCGGTGTGCCATGGGATCCTCTCGTGGTGGAAGCCGTCGTCCTTGCGCGGAAGCTGAGCTTCCTGGCGTGTCCGCCCGGCGGGAGTGCGCACATCTTTCTCGCCACCGGCACATGGCCGCCATCCGGCTGTGACGAACGGCACCCGGCGCGTGACGAACGCCACGTCCGCGCAGCGAACGGAAAAAAAGCCCGTCGGACGCTTGTACGACGCGGCGGCGGAGCGGTAGGGTGGCGCCCGTGGACAAGCGCCCTTTCAAGATTCCCCTGATCGTCTGGATGGTCCTGCTGTGGTGGACTGCCTACTCGTTGATGTTCGCCAGCCAGGTGGTGGCGATGGGCGAGGCGGACGGCAAGCCGCTTGCCTGGTCCAGGGCACTGCATTTCAGTTTCGGCGGCTGGATGACCTGGGTGCCCTTCAGCCTGGGCATCCTCTGGCTGGTCCGGCGCTTTCCGATCGAGCGCGGGGCTGTCATGCGCGCGCTGCTCGTGCAGTCGCTGGCAGTGGCAGCGATCATCGTGCTCAAGGCCGGCTACATCTACGTCACCAATCCCGTGTTCCAGTGGTACGACGCGCTGCCGGGCTTCGGCGAAGTGGTGATCGCCAGCATCCGCAACAACCTGATGACCTCATGGACGGTGATAGGCGTGGCGCATGCCGTCGTTTACTACGAGCGCGCGCGGGAGCGTGAAAAACGCATCGCCGACATCGAGAGGAGCCTGGTCTCCAGCCGGCTGGAAGCGCTGCGCGCCCAGCTCAATCCGCATTTCCTGTTCAATGCGCTGAATTCGGTGGCGGAAATGGTGCATGTCGACAGGGAACTGGCCGACCGCATGCTGGTGTCGCTGTCGGCGCTGCTGCGCGACGGACTGAAACAGGACGAGGTCCAGGAACGGCCGTTGCGCGACGAGTTGGCGGTGGTCGATCACTATCTGATGATCGAGAAGATCCGGCTGACCAGCCGCCTGCAGGTGCGGCGGGAAATCGACGAGGAATGCCTGGACGTGCCGGTGCCGGTGCTGATCCTGCAGCCGCTGGTGGAAAACGCCATCGTGCATGGCATCGCCCGGCGCAAATCACCCGGCTGGCTGCTGATCCGCGCATATGTGGCGCATCGCGTCCTCCATCTGGCGGTGGAGAACAGCGCCGAACCCGGCGCCGGCACCGTCGCCGGCCACGGCGTGGGTTTACGCGGCGTTTCGGGGCGCCTGCAACTGCTGTACGGCGATCGCGCGCGCCTGCTGCGGTCCGAGACCGCCGTCGATCGCTACGTGGTGGAACTGGAAATTCCGTTGCCGGCGGAGGCCGCGTTGCCGGCTACACCCGCGCTGGAGCAGGTGGCGTGAGCCTGAAAGCCGCCATCGTCGATGACGAACCGCTGTCGCGCGCGCGCCTGCGCCGGCTGCTGGAAAAGGTCGCCGGCGGCAGCATCGCGGTGGTGGCCGAGTGCGTGGACGTGGAGGAATTGCTGGAGGCGGCCCGCAGGACCGCCATCGACGTGCTGTTCCTGGACATCGAGATGCCGGGCGGCGATGGATTTTCCGCGCTCACGCAATGGCGTGGACCGCAGCCGCTGGTGGTGTTCGTCACCGCCTATCACGAACACGGCGCGCGCGCCTTCGATGCCCGCGCGGTGGACTACCTGCTGAAGCCGCTGTCGGCCGAACGCCTGCAACAGACGGTGGAGCGCCTGCGTGAACGGCTGGCCTTGCAGGGCCTGCAGGTGGCGACGATCGACGACGGTGTGCGCCGGATTCCGCTGCAGGTCGGGCAGCGCGTGCAACTGGTCCCGGAGAGCCAGATCAACGTCGTCGAGGCGCAGGGCAACTACCTGGACATCGACTGCCAGCAGGGACGCTACACCCTGCGTCGCACGCTGGCGTCGTTCGAGGCGGAACTGGACGCGCTGGCGTTCCTGCGCGTGCACCGCTCGACCATTGTCCGCGCGGGCGCGATCCGGGAAATCATGCCGATGGGGTCGGGCCGCTACCGGATCGATCTGCATACCGGACGCCGGTTGGTCAGTGGCCGCAACTACCGCGATCAGATCCACGGCTTGATCCGCCGCGGCATCCCGGTGCCATCACCCGCGTAGCGCTCCCCGCGACCGCATCAATCCGTTCCGGTCAACCTCACCAGCGGTGGTGGCGCCTTGTCCTTCACCTGCGGCGTGAGGGCGGCAACGACCTGCGCGTGCCGATTGGCGTCATGCGCGGCGATCACCAGCAGCATGGCGAGCAGCGCGATGCTGTACTCGCTGCCGCCGATGCCGTGCTCGCCGACGAACCAGCCGTTCTTCCAGTGGATGAGCAGGATGCCGACGCCGGCAATCACCGCCAGGCCCGAGGCCGCCCAGCGCACGCCCAGGTTGAGTACGAGCAGCGTGCCGGCGGTGAGTTCGTACAAAGTGATTGCCCAAACCCAGGCCGAGCCGTGCGGGAATCCCTGTGCCTCCATGAATTCGGCGAAACGGGGAATCGTGCCGTTGAAGATGCGGACGGCGGCGTGGGCCATGAACAGGATCGCGGTGACGATGCGCAGGAGCTGCAGGCTGGTCCCGGCGCGGATCCAGGGATAGCCGTTGAACAGGGAATGCATGGGCGATGTTCCGAATGGCTGGCGCGGGGGAGGGGGCACGATGGACATCGCCGCATCGCCGGACAACGCGGCTGGGACAAAGGGCACGGCCGGGGTGACCAAGTGGAAGCCGGCGCGGGCACTTGCGCCCGGCCCCGTGTCGCGCTAATACTTAGCCAACAGGGAAACTATTGGGCGGGCCATTCCCGGCGCGCATTCCCCGGAGGACATCGATGGATCTGGTGCTCTATTACCACCCGCTCGCCTCGTTCTGCCACAAGGTGCTCATCGCGCTGTACGAGCACGGCACGCCCTTCGAGGGCGTCATCGTCCGGCACGACAACGCCGATTCGCTGGATGCGTTCCTGGAGGTCTGGCCGGTGGGCAAGATGCCGGTGCTGCGCGATGTGCGCCGCGGCGCGGTGATTCCGGAATCCAGCATCGTGGTGGAGTACCTGGACCAGCACTATCCCGGCCCGCGCCCCATGTTGCCGACGGAGCCGGAAGCCGCATTGCAGGTGCGGCTATGGGATCGGTTCTTCGACCACTACGTCCACCAACCGGTACAGAAAGTCGTCATCGACCGCCTCCGCGGCGACGGCGAACACGACGCACGCGGCGTGGCCGAAGCGCTGGCCACGCTCGATAGCGCCTATGCCATGCTGGAAAAGCAACTGGCCGGACGCGAATGGATCGCCGGCGACACTTTCAGCCTGGCCGACTGCTCCGCGTCGCCGTCGCTGTTCTATGCCGGCATCGTGCACCCGTTTCCGCCCGGACTCGGCGCGCTGGCGGCCTATTTCGAACGCCTGATGGCGCGGCCCTCGGTGCGCCGCACCTATGACGAGGCGCGGCCTTACTTCGATCTTTTTCCCTATCGCGAGCGGATACCCGCACGCTTCCTGCAACCGCTGGAGACGGACTGACCATGGCGGCGCAGGCTTCCGAACGCCTGGACGCGCTGTTCCATGCGCTGGCCGACGACAGCCGGCGGCGGATGGTCGATCAACTCAGCCAGGGACCGGCTTCGGTATCGGAGCTGGCGCGGCCACTGGACCTGGCGATGCCGTCGGTGGTCAAGCACCTGGCCGTATTGGAGCGGGGCGGACTGGTGGCCTCGGAGAAGCAGGGGCGCGTGCGCACGTTCCGGCTGATACCGGGCGCGCTGGCCCAGGTCGAAGCGTGGGCGGCCGAACGCGAGCGTGGCTGGCGGCGTCGCTTCGACCGGCTGGAAGCCTTCCTCGCCCGCACCGGATCCGATGACGCGGATTCCTCCCGCTGAAACTGCCCAAGGAGCATCGCATGCCGCCCCTTTCTGAATTGTCCGAGGCGCACACCCACTTCCGCATCGATCGCAAACTGCCGGCAACGCCGGCGCGGGTGTTCGCGGCGTGGTCGCAGGCCGAGGCCAAGCAGGCGTGGTTCTCCTGCCACGACGACTGGAACAACGCCGGCTACGCGCTGGATTTCCGCATCGGCGGCAGCGAATACAACCAGGTCCATGACAGCGATGGACTCGCGCACGTGTTCCGTGCGCATTTCCTCGACATCGTGCCCGAGCGGCGCATCATCTACGCCTACGACCTGCTGCTGGGCGAGCGGCGCATCTCGGTATCGCTGGTGACGGTCTCGCTGCGGCCCGATGCCAGCGGCACGCTGATGTCGTTCACCGAACAGGTCGTGTTCCTGGACGGCTATACCGATCACGGCGAACGCCGCGAGGGGACCGAAGTCGGATTGGAGAAACTGGCGGCCTGGCTCGCCGGGACCTCCGACGCCATCGCCGGCTAGCGTTTGCGCGTTCCCTCGAGGCGGGCGTCGAGCATCGCCTTCACCTCGGGACGTTCGAAGCCGATGTCCAGTTCGCCGTCGCTGATCTTGCGCGCATAGGCGTCGCAGGCCTGGAGCCGGCGGGCGGGCTCATCGACCTGTTCCATCTCCTCGGCGAAGGTGCCGGCGACCTCTTCGACCGCAGCCATGAGCGCGGCTTCGGCTTCTTCGCGGGTGACGCCGAACTGGCGCACGCCCATCGCGTAGGTCTCCTCGCGCAGGGCAGGGCCCAGATCCACGTAGGCCTGGTTGCGTTGCCGCCAGGCGCGGATGCTGTCCAGCCCGGTGGCGGCGAAGCCGGCGTCCTGGCGGGTGCAGTAGTCGAGAATCCTGCTGACCGTTTCGGTGCGGGTGGTGACGTTCTGCGCCGCGCGCAGCAGGATCTGCTGTTCCTCCGACAACGGCGCTTCCTGCGTCGATGCGGTAGCCGTTGCCAGGCACAGCGCCGCGCCGACCCATCCCATGGTGTTCGTCTTCATCGATGTTCCCCCGTGGCGGCCGCTGCGGACCGCCGTTGAGCCGATTCCCCGCCGCCACTCTAGCGTGGCGCGCGCGGACAGGCGAGGAGGGAAAGCGGGAAAGTGCCGGGCGCGCCGCCTCTACATGCGGGTGATCGAAACGCCACCATCGACCAGCAGCGCGGTGCCGGTGGTGAAGGAGGAGGCGTCGGAAGCCAGGTACAACGCCGAGCGCGCCTGTTCCTCAGGCGTGGCGGTGCGCTTGAGCGCGTGCAGGTTCTCGACGAAGGCCCAGGATTCCGCGGTGCCGTTCATCGCCCGTGCCATCGGCGTGTCGGTGCCACCGGGAAGCAGGGCATTGACGCGGATGCCTTCAGCGCCGAACTCCGCCGCCAGCGCGCGGGTCAGGCCGAGCAGGCCGGCCTTGCTCGCCGCGTAGGCGGCCGCGCCGGGCAGGCCGACCGTATGGCCGACGAAGGTCGAGGTGAAGATCAGCGAGCCGCCGCCGCGCGCCTGCATTGCCGGCAGTTGGTGCCTGGCGGCCAGGAACGCGCTGGTCAGGTTGATGTCCAGGGTGTCGCGCCAGCCTTGCGCGGATATGCCCGGTGTCGGTCCCATCTCGCCAAGCGTGCCGGCGTTGTTGAACGCGATGTCGAGCCCGCCGAAATGTTCGAGCGCGGCCTGTACCGCGGCCTGCGCGCAGCTTTCGTCACGCACGTCGCCGGCGACCGCGATCGCTTCGCCGCCCTCGTCGACGATGGCGGAGACCAGCCGGCGCAGACCTTCCTCGCCGCGTGCGACCGCGACGATGCGGGCGCCTTCGCGCGCGAACAACCGGGCACTGGCCTCGCCGATACCGGAACTGGCGCCGGTGACGATGGCGACCTTGCCTTGCAGAACCTTCATGGAGAATCCTCGTGGAGAAGAAGCGCCAGTGTGTCGGCGATGCCTTCCGGCGACTCTCCGGTTCTTGCGCCTCCGGCGACGGGATGCCGCCGGAGGCCATTCATTGCCCGGGGAATCAGGCCGCCTGGCGGAACTCGCCGAGCACGCCCTGCAGTGGCACGTGGCCCTGGAATCCACCTGCGGACACCGCCGGGCGTCCTGCTTCGACCGCATGCGCGAAGATCACCGCCGGGTCGGCTTCCAGTTTTTCGAACAGACGCTGCAGGTTCGGGTAATCGCGGCGATCGATCACGTCGTGGTACTGCGTCCAGCGGGCAATGCCGATGAAGTAGGCGTCGGCCAGCGTGCGCTGATCGCCGAGCAACCAGGGACGGTCGCCCAGCAACTGTTCCAGCAGGGCATGCGCGCGCACGACCCTGCCGCGGCCGTATTCGCCCAGCACCTGGTTCTCGACGCCTTCGCTGCCGTGCTCCAGCGCATGCCATAGCGGGCTGAAGGCGTTGAAGAAGGCGGTGTTGAGGAACGCCAGCATCTGGTTGAGCCGATCGAACCCCGGCGTGCCCTGGGCGAATGCCAGCCCGGTGTCCAGGCCGCGCGCGCCGAGATGGTTGAGGATGGCCATGCTTTCGCTGATGGCGCGGCCATCCGTGGTGATCAGGGTGGGGGTCTCGCCGACCGGATTCAGGCGGCGATAGTCGTCACCGGTGACTTCCTCGGGCATGGCAATCCGGCTGAGCCGATAGGGCAGGCCGAGCCATTCGAGCGCGACGATGGAACCGAAGGAGCAGCCCGAAGGCACGCCGTACAGCAGGGTAGTGGTGGTCATGGATGAAGATCCTGGGGGTGAAGGGGAATCCGGCCGGTGGAGAAACAATAGAACTGTGGACTTTGACCGTGTAGTTGGCAAAATGGCGACTTATCGTCCACATTCATGGACTTCCGGTGCTCAATCTCAACGACCTGGTGTTCTTCGTCGCCGCGGTCGAACACGGCGGTTTCGCGCCGGCCTCGCGCCGGCTGGGGCTACCCAAGTCGACCCTGAGCAAGCGCGTGGCCGAACTGGAAGAGGCGCTGCAGGTGCGGTTGATCCATCGCACCTCGCGCAGCTTCACCCTGACCGACGTCGGACGTGATTTCTACGAGCACGCCCGTGCCTCGATCATCGAGGCCGAGGCCGCGCAGGACATCGTGCGCCAGCGGGTGGCCGAGCCCAGCGGCACCGTGCGCATCACCGCTTCCGTGCCGGTGGCGCAGGAGCAACTGGCCGCGCACCTGCCGCGACTGGCGCAACGGTTCCCGCGCCTGTGCCTGCAACTGGACGTGACCGATCGGTTCGTGGACGTCGTCCAGGAAGGCTATGACATCGCCGTGCGCAGTCATTTCGCGCCCTTGCCCGATTCGGGACTGGTGCAGCGCCGAATCGGGCAGGAAAGCATCGTGCTGGTCGCTTCACCCGGCTATCTGGACGCCCACGGAATGCCGGCGGACCCGGAAGCGCTGGAACGGCATGACGGCTTGTTGAGTGGTGCCGGCGCAACGCGCTGGACACTCATGGCGGAGGCCGCGGACGCGCGGACCGTGGAGGTCACCCCGCGGCCGCGCATGATTGCCAACGAATCGCAGGCGCTGCGGGCGGCGGCAGGCGCGGGGCTGGGGATCGCCTGCTTGCCGGAATCCTTGTGCCGCCCGGATTTGGACGAAGGCCGGCTGTCGCGTGTCTTACCGGGATGGCATGCCGGCCGGGTGACCACCACGCTGGTGATGCCGCACCGGCGCGGGCAACTGCCCGGCGTGCGCGCGGTCGTGGATTTCCTGATCGAATCCCTGGGCCACGACTGACGCGCCACACGATGAATGCAGCGGCGCGCGACGTCGAACGAGGCGGATCAGGCGGACGCGAACAGCGCGTTGAGCTGCCCGTAGCCCAGCGCCTGCGGATCCGCCGGCATGCCGGCGCCCTCGGCGAGGAACGACTGCGCACGGCGTTGCAGGTGGCCAGCGACCGATTCGGCGAGATCCGAACCGGCGCTGAGGCGGCGCACACCACACCGGCGAAGCCGGTCGCGATCCGGCAGCGCGGCGCGCCACAGGACATTCAGCGGCAGGCCCGCGTCCTGGGCGATGGCGGTGATCTCGGTTTCCTCGACCACGCCCGGCACGAACAGCCCATCGGCGCCGGCCTCGCGGTAAAGCGCGGCGCGCGCCAGGGTTTCCTGCACGCTGGCCGCACCCGCCGGAGCGAGCCGGCGCAGATAGACATCGGTGCGCACGTTGACGAACACATCGCTGCCAGCCTCCCGGCAATGTTCGCGGATGCGCGCAATCTTGGCGCACAGCACGGCGGGATCGTCGCCGCCGTCCTCGAGGTTGATACCCGACACGCCCCGCCGGACCAGATGCAGCACCGTGTCGGCGACGGTGTCGGGATCATCCGAGTAGCCGCCTTCGATATCGACGGTCAACGGCGTCGACAGGACACGGACGATGCTGTCGACGCTGTCCAGCAAGCGCGCGACCGGTAGATGGTCGCCGTCCGGATAGCCCTGTGACCACGCCAGGCCGGCGCTGGTGATGGCGCTGGCGCGCGCGCCCAGCGATTCGATCAGGCGCGCGCTGCCCGCGTCCCAGGCGTTGGCGAGCAGCAACAGCCCATCGGCGTGCAACTGGCGGAAGAGGGCGGTGCGTTCGGCGGTGGTCGGCATGCTGGCGGTCCAGGAGGGAATGCCGCGATGCTGCCACAGCCCGCGTGCGCGGACTCACCGTTTTCGGCCATCATCAGGCCGCAGCAAAAAAGAAAGGTCCGGCACCATCCAGGCCGGACCTTGAAGGGGGAGGTTCCCGGGCCGCTTCCGCTTGCTCAAGGCGGCGCCCTTTTCCTTTGCAGAGCGGTCTTCCTGACCGTCGCAGGGCGTGCTTCCGGGAACGCGTCCAGAATGCCGCGGCGCACGCGACCAGTCAGTCGGTGCAGTGCCCGACCTGCTGTAGGAAAAATCCGATGTCCCGGGACCCGGGTCAGGCACGCAGCCGACGAACGCCGCGGAACAGGCGCCACTTGCCGTCTCCTCCCTCGACATTGATCGCGTAGTCGAGGCCCTGCTGCTCGCGTTGCCAGGCGAGCTTGCTGGCGTAGGCGAGCGCGGAAATGCGCGACGGGAAATGCAGGGGTTCGGATTCGTTGATCGACAGCAGGAAACTGCCATCGTGGCCGGGCAAATGGGGGAGATCGAGCGTCATCATGGCGCGGCAGGGCAGCATCGGTTGCCGACAGGCTAGCGACAGGGATGTCATCTCCGTGCAAAGAAACGCCTTCGCCTTTGGTATGACGCGCCGGCACGCCGCACGCGCTTCTCTACACGGCTTCTTCGCATCGGACGACGTATAAACCGGACGAGTGGCAGGCGCCGATCACCCCGGCCCGCTTCCCGGACCGGCCGATGACCCGGGAGCCACCAGAGAGCCCAACGTCCGCGCACAGGCGTGGATGCCCGGCGGTCAATCGCGAGCCCGACACCGTCGCCGTCCGGAAAGCCGGGGCGGTTCTCGCATGCCGCCCCGGCAAGGTGCTTCTTTCCGCGTGTTTCTTATCGCGCGGCGGCATCCCAGTCGCGCAGTCCCTGCTCGATGACATCCAGGGCATCGTCCACGCGCCCGTCGTCGAGTTCGGCGACCGTGTCACGCGGACTGTGGATGACCTGCATGACCTTCGGTGCGGTGGTCGGTTTCTTGCCGCCGAAGACCGCCAGGATCGGGTCGATTTCGTCGCCGCCCACCAGCGAGAAGGAAACCGCCGGCCATTCCTGCTTGAGGAACGCGAGATGATCGGTGGGCGGATAATGTTCACCCGGCTGGAAGCCCAGCTTGTGCGCCGTGCTTGCGCTGCGCAGCGCGGCGATCAGCGGGGTATCCGCTTGCGGTGACATCATCCACAGGGTGTCGCCCCAGCCGAACACGTCGAAGTTGACGTACAGCGCAGGTTTCTCGCGTCCCGGCGTGGTGACGTAGGCATGCGAGCCGAGCAGCCCGGCTTCCTCCAGATCCCAGAACGCGATCTGGACCCGATGGTTGACCAGTGGCCGTGCCTTCAGGCGCGCGGCCAGTTCCAGCACCGCGGCGGAACCGGATGCGTTGTCGGTCGCGCCGTGGCCGACCGCGACGCGATCGTAGTGCGCGCCGATCAGCAGCAGCGGTGCATCGGCTTTTCCGCCCAGGTCGGCGAGCAGATTGCGGCCATGCTTGTCCTTCTGTTCGAAGGCCTCTTCGCGCCAGGTCACGCCCATGGCGTCCAGGCGATGGGTGATGGCCTGTCCGCGCGCGGCGGTATCGGCGCCCGCGCTGATGCGGGCGACCTGGCCTTTCCATTCCGCCGCATCGCCGCCGTCGGCGGCGCAGACGGGCAGGGCAACCAGCAGCAACAGGCCGGCCCAGAACGGGCGTGCCGATGTTTTCGATGTCATTCAAGGCTCCTTCCGAAGGCGTGAACGGCGAGTATGCATGAGCCGGGAACCCGGACGATGCATGACCAGTGGGAGGTCATCGCGGTGCGGACGGACGGCTAGAATGTGAGTTGCGATGGCCGCATTCCGGGAATAGGCTCGGTGTTGAGCCGAGGCTCGAAAGGGGATGTGGCATGACGATTCGAGTATTCCTGATTGACGATCACGCGCTGGTGCGGACCGGCATGCGGATGATCCTCGCGCAGGAAACCGATTTCGAGGTGGTGGGCGAGGCGGAGAGCGGCGAGGAGGCCTTGCCGGTCATCCGCAAGCTGAAGCCCGACGTGGTGCTGTGCGACCTGCACCTGCCTGGATACAGCGGGCTGGAAGTGACCGAGCGCATCGTGCGCGGCGATCAGGAGACGCGGGTGATCATCGTGTCGGTGCTGGAAGACGGGCCGTTGCCCAAGCGCCTGCTGGAAGCCGGCGCATCCGGCTATCTGGGCAAGGGCGGCGACGCCCAGGAGCTGATCCGCGCGGTGCGTGACGTCGCCCGCGGCAAGCGCTATCTGGGCAGCAGCGTGGCCCAGAACCTGGCGCTGCTCAACGTGTCCGGGGATGGTTCTCCCTTCGATGCGTTGTCGCCGCGCGAACTTGAAGTCGCCATGCTGCTGATCCAGGGCCTGCGCCAGGAAGAAATCGCCAAGCGCCTGAGCCTGAGCGCCAAGACCGTCAACACGCACAAGACGCGCCTGTTCGAGAAGGCGGGAGTCACCGACAACATCGCGCTGGCGCGACTGGCCGCCCAGTACGGATTGCTCGACCCGGCACGGGCGCTCTAGCGGGCCGGTTGCCCGGCGCTTCCATCCGGCGCCAAGCGCGCACCGCGCCTTTCAAGCGGACAAAAAGAAAACCGGCTGTCGCCAGCCGGTTTTCGTCGTGCCTGCGCGCTTGCGCCTGATGTCAGGCGCTGCGCTCGTTCTCCGGATGATCCGGATCCACCGGCTGATCTTCATCGTCGTTGTGGGCGATGCCGGCCGAGGTCTCCGGTGCGGTCGGCTTGGGCGTGGCGACCGGTTCGAACAGGCCGCGTGTGACCGACGGCGGGGTATCCGCATCCAGCGCGAAGAACAGCGATCCGGTGGTGCCGCGTGGCGGCGCGGACGGCGTCGCCGGCTGGGCGGCCGGGGCCGGCTCGGCAAGTTCGGCGCGCACCGGTTCGCTGGCCGGCTCGGCCACGGCTTCAGTGCTCGCCGCCACCGGGGAGGAGGTCACTTCGATCGGAGCGGGCGTGATCGCCGGGGTTTCGGTCACGCCCGCCGCGGACGCAACGGCGGGAGACTCCGTCGCGATGTCCTGCTGAACCGCCTGGACAATCTCGTTGCCGGCTCGGGCTTCGACCCTCACGGTTTCGGCGATGACGGCGCGCGCGTCGCCACTGTCCGCGACCGCGGCGACTTCGGCCCGTGCCTCGGCAACGACTTCGACCGGTGCCGTCGGGACGGCGACGGGAGCGGTCTGTGCCACGGCATCCGCCACGGGCTTGTCCTGCACCGGCGTGGCCGGAGCAGGCGTCACCGGCGCGACGGCCGTCGGACGGTTGGCACCGGCGGGACGGGACGGCGCGGGAGCCGGTTCCTCGTCGTCGAAATCGAACTCCGGCTGCGAACGGCTGGCGACCGAATCCTGTTCGTCCGGACCCAGATCGGAAAGATCGTCGCCGCCCTGATCGTCGGCCAGCGTTGCGCCCTCGGCATTGCCACGACGGCGACGGCGGCCACCACGGCGACCACGGCGGCGACGTCCGCCGCCTTCGCCCTGCGCGGCATCACCGGCCGCGCCTTCCTCGGACGCAGTCACGCTGTCCGCGGCGGCTGCATCCGCGGTCTGTTCGGCGATGGTTTCAGGCTGAACCTGCGGTTGCGGACGCGGTGCTTCCGTTGCAGCAACCGCGGCCACGGTAGCGATCTTGCCCACCTCGGTCTCGGCGGGCGCGACGGCGACCGGCGAAGCGGTTTCCGGCTTCGAAACCGGGGCGACCTGCGGCTTCTGCGCCGGCTGGGCCTGTTCGCCGCGCGGCTTCGGTGCCTGCGGCTGGCCTTGGCCTTGCTGCCCCTGTTGACGGGGAGCCTGCGGCTGCTGTTGTTGCTTCTGCTTGGGCTGTTGCTGCTGCCCCGGCTGCTTGGGCTGCTGCTCGCCGCGCGGCTTCTGCTGCGCGTTCTGCTGGCCCTTGCCGCGGCCTTCCTCACGGCGCTGCTGGCCGTTGCCGCCGCGTCCCTGGCTCTGCTGCTGGCGGTTGTCACGGCGCTGGCCGCGATCATTGCGTTCGTTGCGCGACTGGCGGTTGTCCTGTTGACGCGGCTGCGGCGCGGGCGCCGGCGCGCTTTCGGCACCGACCAGGCGCTTGAGCCAGCCGAACAGGCCACCGGAAGCCGGCGTGGCGACCTGCGCCGGGGCAGGCGCGGGGGCGACCGGCGCGGGCGCAGGGGCCTCGCGTTCCTCGCGTACCGGGGCGGGCTGCGAATGCTTCACGTGGGTCACCGCCGGAGCGGCCGGGATGTTCAGCTGCGCCTTGGTCAGCGCATGCACCGGCAACTTGCGCGGGGTGCCGCGCTGATAACTGGGCTTGGTGGTTTCCTCGCCCAGTTCGTTCTCGCGGACGCGGGTGACTTCGTAGTGCGGGGTGTGCAGCGCCTCGTCGGCGACGATGATGATCGGCGCGTCGTGGCGGGTCTCGATCTCGCGCAGCGCGCCGCGCTTCTCGTTGAGCAGGAAGTTGGCGATTTCCACCGGCGCCTGGACCAGGACCTGTCCGGTGTTCTCCTTCATCGCGTGCTCCTCGGCCACGCGGATGATGGACAGCGACAGCGACTCCACGCTGCGCATGCGGCCGTGGCCGTCGCAGCGGGGGCAGACGATCTGGCTGGATTCGCCCAGCGACGGACGCAGGCGCTGGCGGCTCATTTCCATCAGGCCGAAGCGCGAGATGCGGCCCAGCTGCACGCGGGCGCGGTCGTACTTCAGCGCGTTCTGCAGGCGGTTCTCGACCTCGCGCTGGTGCTTGTTGCTCGACATGTCGATGAAGTCGATCACCACCAGACCGCCCAGATCGCGCAGGCGCAGCTGGCGGGCCACTTCCTCGGCCGCCTCCAGGTTGGTGTGGAACGCGGTCTCCTCGATGTCGCCGCCCTTGGTGGCGCGCGCCGAGTTGACGTCGATGGCGGTCAGCGCCTCGGTCTGGTCGACCACGATGGAGCCGCCGGAGGGCAGGCGGACATTGCGTTCATACGCGCCTTCGATCTGGGATTCGATCTGGAAGCGGTTGAACAGCGGGATGTCGTCCTTGTAGTGCTTGAGCTTGCGCAGGCTCTGCGGCATGACCTGCTGCATGAACTCGCGCGCGGTCTCGTGCAGTTCCTCGGTGTCGACCAGGATTTCGCCGATGTCAGCGCGCAGGTAGTCGCGCAGGGCGCGCACGATCAGGCGCGACTCCTGGTAGATCAGGAACGGTGCCGGCTTGGTCAGCGCGGCCTCGGCAATCGCCTTCCAGACCTGCAGCAGGTAATCCAGGTCCCACTGCAGCTCTTCGGCGTCGCGGCCGACGCCGGCGGT
This sequence comes from Pseudoxanthomonas sp. 22568, assembly GCF_052044485.1. NCBI lineage: Bacteria > Pseudomonadati > Pseudomonadota > Gammaproteobacteria > Lysobacterales > Lysobacteraceae > Pseudoxanthomonas > Pseudoxanthomonas sp. 22568. The sequence continues at coordinate 358,457 of NZ_JBQENC010000003.1, read as the reverse complement.
GCGGATGATGACGCCCATGTCGTCGGGGATGGCCAGCGAGTCCATGGCCCGCTTCAGCTCGGCACGGTCATCGCCCTCGATGCGGCGCGACACGCCGCCGGCGGTGGGCGAGTTGGGCATCAGCACCATGTAGCGGCCGGCCAGGGAGATGAACGTGGTCAGGGCGGCGCCCTTGTTGCCGCGCTCGTCCTTGTCCACCTGGACGACGACTTCCTGGCCCTCGCGCAGCAGTTCGCGCAGGCCGGCCTTGTTGTGGTCGACCCCGGCCTGGAAATAGTCGCGGGAGATTTCCTTCAGCGGCAGGAAGCCGTGCCGGTCTGCACCGTAGTCGACAAAGGCCGCTTCGAGGGAAGGTTCGAGCCGGGTGATGCGGCCCTTGTAGATGTTGGACTTCTTCTGCTCTTTCGACGGTTGCTCGATATCGATGTCGTACAGCGTCTGGCCATCCACGATCGCGACGCGCAGTTCTTCAGCCTGCGTCGCATTGATCAACATGCGTTTCATTGTTTGCGTTCCTCGCGCGCTACTACCGCGCGGAACGCCATGGCGTTTCGCCTCTGGAACGGTGCTCCGCCCCTTGCGCAGGCGCAGCGGGGCGGGTTGGGTTTCCAGCGCTACGACACCACGGCAGGCCGCGGGAGCGCTTTTTTTAATGTGTGTTACGGGCCGGCGGCAGCTTCCCAACCAGTGGTGGCGCCGCGCGGGACATGTTCAGCTACGGGCGCCGTCACGCGTCCGGCGGTATCCGGGTTCGCCGGCAAGCCGCTAACATGGCCGCCCCTGGGGCGGTGGCCGCGCGCCTGCCGGAATCGCGGGGAGCCGGGCTTCTGGCCCACGGCTTGCTTCCAAGCCGGCAACTCCCTGCGAAATCAAACCCTTATCTCGCCCGCCGAGTGTAGCAGAATAATAGTGACCATGACCGCTTCGCCCCCCGCTTCACGGCCGCAGGCCGGGACCAAAGCCACCGTTCGCCTGGTCAGGGTCCCGGAAGACCGGGGCGGACAGCGGCTGGACAACTTCCTGCTGGGCCAGTTGAAGGGCGCGCCACGCAGCCTGGTCTACAAGCTGGTCCGGAGCGGCCAGGTCCGGGTCAACGGTGGTCGCGCCAAGGCCGAGCGCAAGCTGGAGGCGGGCGACGAGGTCCGGATCCCCCCCGTCAATCTCATTGAAGCTGGAGACAAGGCGCCGCCTCCGACCGGCTTCCTGCAACGGATGGAGGCGGCAATCGTGTTCGAGGACGCCCGCCTGCTGGTCATCAACAAGCCCTCCGGGGTGGCCAGTCACGGTGGCAGCGGCATCAGCCACGGCGCCATCGAGACCATGCGCGTGCTGCGCCCGGGACAGACGCTGGAACTGGTGCACCGCCTGGATCGCGACACGTCCGGCCTGCTGATCATGGCCAAGAAGCGTTCCGCGCTGTCCGAACTGCAGGCGCTGATGCGCGAGAACGACAGCGACGAGGGGCGCGGCATCGAAAAGCGCTACCTGACCCTGCTGGTGGGGCGAATGCCGGACGGGGTGATGAGCGTGGATGCGCCATTGCATGTCGGCCTGCGCCAGGGCGGCGAGCGGCATGTGCAGGTCAATCCCGCCGGCAAGGCGTCACTGAGCCATTTCCGGGTACTGGAGCGGCGCGGTGGTCATTCGTATTGCGAAGTCGTCATCGAGACCGGCCGCACGCACCAGATCCGCGTGCATGCGCAGCACCTCGGGCATCCGGTGGCCGGGGACGACAAGTACGGGGATCCGGCGGTCAACAAACGCCTGCGCGACCAGGTCGGCCTGAAGCGGCTGTTCCTGCACGCCGCCTCGCTGGAATTCGCCCTGGACGGCGGCAAGACGCCCTACCTGCTCAATGCGCCGCTGGCGCCGGAATTGGCTGAAGTGCTGAACCGGCTGGGTTGAGCCGGCAAAAACCGCTTTCAGAGCTGCGGCGCCAGGCGCTGTTCCGCAATGGCGCGCAGTTGCGGCTGCTCGGTTCGCACGGTGACATGTCCGGGTAATCCATCCGGAAAACTCAGCACCAGATCCGCCTGCGAATAGGCGAGACAGCAGCGTGGCTCGAATGGCGTCGCCGCATTGGAAACCAGCGGAATCACGATCTGCAGATCTTCATCGGCGCGCCAGGCGCGGATACCCGCCGCATTGACGCTTTCCTGTTCGTCATGGCGAACGGTCAAGCTTACTCGCAGGGTTCGTTCGTCGACGACGGACACCAGCATGTCGGCGGCACGGCCGTCACCCGGAATCGATTCCGCCTCGGCGATATGCGCATCGACGCGGACGGGCAGGTAGCGCAACTCGGCGGGCTGCGGCGGAGGCGGTGGCAGATTGGCGGGCTGGACTTGCGCCAAGGACCACGCCAGCAACAGGTTCAGCAACGCAGGTTCATCCCTGGCGTTGCGAATCCAGCGCGAAGCACTGGTTCGGCCGTTCGGCGGGCGGGGTGAAGGTCACCGGCACCTGGATGGTCTGGCTGATCGCCTGGCCGTTGCGGGTGGCGGCCTTGAACTGCCATCCGTGCACGGCCTTCTGCGCCGCTTCGTCCAGCGCCGGTTGGCCGCTGCTCTTGAACACGCCGACTTCGGTCGGAACGCCTTCGATGCCGACGACGACCTTCAGCGTGGACACGCCGCCGATGCCGGCGCAGGCCAGTTCAATCGGATACTCCGGCGGGGGCGTGTCGACCGCCGCCAGTTCGGTCGGCGGCGCCACCGGCGCGGCCGGGGTGCCGGAACCGCCGCAGGCGGACAGCGTTGCCGCCAGCACGATGGAAGTCGCCAACAGGGGAAGAATTCTCATCAGGGAGCTCCGGTGACCAGCGCCTCGGCCTTGGCCGCGCAGATGAAGTCGTTTTCGCTCAGTCCGCCGACATCGTGGGTCGAATAGCGGACCACGGCGCGGTTGTAATGTACGCCCAAATCCGGGTGATGGTCCTCGCGGTGGGCGATGTAGGCCAGCGCATTCACGAACGCCATGGTCTCGTGGTAGTTGGCGAAGGTGAAGGTCTTGCACAGCGCATGGCCGTCCTCGGCCAGTTCCCAGCCGGGCAGTTCCGGCATCAGTTCGGCGATGCGGGCCTGGCCCAGCTTGTGCTCGCCGCCACGCAGGGGCACGCAATGGGCCTGGGCGAGGGGGATCAGGTCGGTCATGGGTCCTCCAGGAAAGCCGGTCCGCTGAACGCCGGCACACGTTACGATGGTCCGGACGGGCAAGCCCCGGCCGGAACGCTAGAATACCCCGCATGATCCAGATTTCCGACAGCGCACAGGCCCATTTCCGCAAACTGATCGAGCGCGAGTCGCTGCCCGGTCTCGGCGTGCGGCTCAGCGCGGTGCATGCAGGTACCCCGCGCGCCGATGCGCGCCTGGAGTTCGCCGAACCGCGCGATCTGGCCGGCGACGAATGGGCGGTGGACTGCGACGGGTTCACCCTGTACGTGCAAGCCGACAGCGTGGCCTGGCTGGATGGTGCCGAGATCGACTACGTCTACCAGGGTGCCAGCACCCAGCTGACCATCAAGGCGCCCAAGATCAAGGGCGAGGTGCCCGCCGAGTCCGCATCGCTGGTCGAGCGCGTGCGCTGGGTGGTGGAAAACGAGATCAATCCGCAACTGGCCCAGCACAAGGGCAAAGTGGCGGTGGAGCAGGTGACTGGCGACGGCGTCGTATACCTGCGCTTCGGCGGCGGTTGCCACGGTTGCGGCATGGCTGACGTGACCCTGAAACAGGGTATCGAGAAGACCCTGGTCGCGCGCGTTCCCGGCGTGACGGCGGTGCGCGATGCCACCGATCACGACACCGGCGCGGCTCCCTACATTCCCCGCGGCAACGCGGCCTGACATAGCCCCGCGCCGGTGACGCGAGCCGCCGAACTCATCATCCAGGCGCTGTTGCCGCGCAAGGCGGCTCCCATACTGGAGCGTCACACCGGCCTGCCGTACGGCTGGGGACTCTGGCTGCGCGCGCTGCCGGAACGGCTCGGCATCATCACCCGTGAAAGGTCCGAAGCCATCGTCACGGACCTGATGACGCGCCCGCCGCCACCGCCGGGTCCGATCGCGCCCGCGCTGGGTTTCTGGGGCGGTCTGCGTTCGCTGTTCTATCAGGACTGGGATCCGCCGCCGCGCGAGGAACGCGGCATCCGCTGGCTGGCTGGTTTCACCAGCCTGCTGATGCACCTGTTGTTCGTGCTGCTGCTGGTCTGGGTCGCGGTGGTCCGCCTGCCGCCATCGCCGGCGGAAGCCGGCGACAGCAGCCGCGTGCAGGTCGAATTCGTCGGCCGCGGCACGCCCGAGGAAACCGGTGGCGGCGCGCCGCAGGCGACCTCTTCGCCGGCGCCGGCCGCTTCCGGTGGCGAGGCCGCGAGCCAGGATGCCAGCACCGTGGCCACGCCCCGGCGCATGCCTGAATTCGTGCCGCCGTCGCCGACGCTGGCCACCGAAACACCGCAGGTGCGCGAACGCGAGATCGCCGAGCCGGCACCGCAGGCACCGCAGCCGGTGCAGGTCACCGAAGTGCCGGCGCCGACCACCGAATACGTATTGCCGCCGCCCAATCTGCGTCGCGATGCGGTGACCGCACCCACGATCACCCCGCGCGAACTGAGCGTGCCGCAGCGCGAGGTCACCGTGCTGGAAACCCCGGCGGTACCGCGCGTGGACACGCAGCGCGGGATCGCCGCACCGCAAATCAACCGACCGGTGCCGCAGGTGCAGGAGCGCGAGATCGCCGCGCCGTTGCCACAGGTGCGCACGGCGCAGGTACCCACGCGGGTGGCGCCGGTGCGCGATCTGCAACAGCCGGCCCCGGGCGTGCGCGAACGCGAGATTCCGGCGCCGCGCCCGGCCACGACGCAGGGCAATGCCAGTGCGGCGAGCACGCCGGCCCCGGCCACCGCCCGCGATACCGGCACAGGTTCGCAGGCGGCCACGCCTTCGGCGTCGAAAGGCCTGCAGCCCGGGGCGACGCGATCGGGACCGGCGCAGACCGATCGCAGCGGCGGCTGGGCCACGCCGCAGCGCGGCGACGACTGGGGCGCTTCGCGGCGCAACGTCGCTGGCGACAGCGGCGCCAATGCCGGACAGAAGCCCGGCCTGTTCAACGCCGATGGCAGCGTGCGGGTGCCGACCGGCGCCGGTGCCGGCGAGGGTCCGGCGACCGCCAGCGAACGCGGCGCGCCGGGTGGCGGCAATGACCAGTGGACGCGCGAGAAGATCGACAGCTCCGGCACTTGGCTCCAACGTCCGCCCTACGACTACGAACCGACCAGCTTCGACAAGTACTGGGTACCGAACGAATCGCTGTTGGCCGAATGGGTCCGGCGCAACATCCGCGAAGCGGTGATCCCGATTCCCGGAACCCGCAAGAAAATCCGCTGCGTGGTGTCCGTGCTGCAACTGGGCGGCGGCTGCGGCCTGTTCGACCCCAATCTCAACGAACAACCGGCTTCGGCGCGTCCGCCACCGGAAATCCCGACCAAGCGCACGCCGGTTCCCACCGATTCCTGACGCCGGGCGCCACGGGTGTGGCCGTTCGGTGGCGAGATACACGACTTGGGGGAAAACAGCTGGCGTTTTCCGGCCAACCGTCCAGCGATGGCATCACGCTGATGCAAAGCCTGCATGGCATGCGGCATACCGGCACGAATCCAGGGCCGATGAGGGTGGACCCGGCCATTGCGGATGTCATCGGCACAAAAAGAAACGGAGCCTTGCGGCTCCGTCTCCGACGAGGATGTCTGCCTGTCGCGGCTTCAGTGCACGCCGTGCAGGTCGCGCAGCTTGGACTCGCGCGAGCCGAAGTAGGCGGCCAGATCCGAGATGTCCTGGTCGCTCAGGCCGGCGGCCTGCGGCGACATCAGCGCGTGCTGGCGATCGCCGGCACGGTAGGCCTGCAGCGCATGCGCGATGTAGTCGGCGTACTGGCCGCCCAGCTTCGGGTAAGTGCCGTCGATCGGGGCATTGCCGTCGGCGCCGTGGCAGTCGATGCAGCTCTGGCCGGTGGCCTTGCCCTTGGCGTTGGCCAATTGCTCGCCTGCGGCGATGCGGCCGTCCGGCAGGCCGGCGGAGGAACTGGAACCGTGCTCGCCACTGGCGTGGCCGGGATCGGTGGCGGCGGTCTCGTTGGTTTCCACCTTGGAGCATGCCGCCAGTGCGAGGGCGGCGAGCAGGGCGATGGCTAGACGCTGGGCGTGCTTGGCGTTGGGCATGGCGGATTACTTGACGGTGGAAAGGAAGGCGGCGATGTCGGCGATGTCCTGATCCGAGAAGCTTTCGGACTGCGCCTGCATGGTCGGGTGCTTGCGGGCCCCCTTCTTGTATTCGGTCAGCGCATTGACCAGATATTCCGCCGACTGGCCGCCGATCCGCGGCACGTGGTAGTTCGGGTAGGCATTCTTGTAGCCGGTGATGCCGTGGCAGCCCTGGCAGGTGTACGTCAGGGTGCGGCCCTTGTCGGCGTTGCCGGTGATCGGCGCGGCGGCGGGGGCTGGGGCGGCGGGAGCTGCCGCCGGAGCCGCAGCAGCGGGGGCCGGCGCGGGCGCGGCTTCGCTGGTGGGGGTCTGGGCGGTCAGGGCGGCCATCGGCAGGGCGGCGGCCAAGGCAAGGCAAGCGGCGAGCGGAAGCGGTCGCATCATGTCGTTAATCCGGGACTCTCATTTGCGCGCGCCGCGTCCAACCGCAGCGCTTGGCTCCGCGAAGTATAACGTTAACGTCACGAATGCCGCCATCCGCCGGACGGTCACGCCGGTGCCGCATGGTCGATGCACCCTTGGCGGCAACCGGATCCAGGTCGCTCCGCACGCATCGCCGCCGCAAAAGCGGCCATTACGGATGCTGGTCACCATGACCTTCGGCGCATGATTCCGGCTGAATGGGTGATATACCTTCATACAACACCTAAACAACACCACCACGGTCCACCCCATGTCCCGAGCCCACCCCCAATCCGGCCGCTCCCACCTGCGCCTGGCCCTGCTGCCCGTCCTGTGCGGCATGCTGGTCCTGTCCGCCTGCAAGGGCGGCGGCCCCGCGCCCGAAGCCCAGGCCAAGAACGGGGCCGAGGCCAAGGCCGCCGACGCGGTGCCGGTGGAAGCGGTGACGGCCAGCCGCCGCGCCGTGGCCGCCAGCTACACCGGTACCACCACCCTGGAACCGCGCGCCGAGTCGCAGGTGGTCGCCAAGACCTCCGGCGTGGCGCTGGCCGTGATGGTCGAGGAAGGCCAGCAGATCAAGGCCGGGCAGGCGCTGGTGCGGCTGGATCCGGATCGCGCGCGTCTGGCCGTGGCCCAGGCCGAGGCGCAGATGCGCAAGCTGGAGAACAACTACCACCGCGCCCGCCAGTTGGTGGATCAGCAGATGATCAGCGCCAACGACGTGGACCAGATCAAGTTCGATCTGGAGAACGCGCGCGCGCAGTACAACCTGGCCAAGCTGGAACTGTCCTATACGACGGTGGTGGCGCCGATTTCCGGCGTGATCGCCTCGCGCTCGATCAAGACCGGCAACTTCGTCCAGATCAACACGCCGATCTTCCGCATCGTCGACAACTCGAAGCTGGAAGCCACGCTCAACGTGCCCGAGCGCGAACTGGCGACGCTCAAGGCCGGCCTGCCGGTCCTGCTGCAGGCCGACGCCCTGCCGGGCAAGACCTTCCAGGGCGTGGTCGATCGCGTGGCCAATGTGGTGGATGCCGGCAGCGGCACCTTCCGGGTGGTCTGCGCGTTCGCCGACGCGACCCTGCAGCCGGGCATGTTCAGCCGCATCCGCATCGATTACGACCAACGCGCCGACGCACTGGTGGTGCCACGCATCGCGCTGCTGGACGATGGCGACCCGGCGGTGTTCGTGGTCCGTGACGGCAAGGCCGCGCGGGTGCCGGTGAAGCTGGGCTACGCCGATGGCGAATGGCTGGAAGTGCGCGAAGGCCTGAAGCCGGGCGATCGCGTGGTCACCGCAGGCAAGGTGGCCCTGCGCGATGGCAGTGCCGTGCAGGTGATCGGTGATCCCGCTCCGAAGGCGGTAGCGGCGAAGGATCAGGCCGTCGAGGCTGGTAGCAAGCAATGAGCGGCCATCCGGATCCCCACGATTCCCAGCCGCAAGGGCGGCTGGGCGGCGGCTTGGTGGAGTTCTCCACCCGCCGCCGGGTGACCATCGCGATGATCACGGTCACCATGCTGCTGTTCGGCGTCATCGCCCTCGGCAGCCTGAAGGTCAACCTGCTGCCGGATCTAAGCTATCCGACCCTGACCGTGCGTACCGAATACACCGGTGCGGCGCCATCGGAAATCGAGACCCTGATTTCCGAGCCGGTCGAGGAAGCGCTGGGCGTGGTCAAGAACCTGCGCAAGCTCAAGTCGGTCTCGCGCACCGGTCAGAGCGACGTGGTGCTGGAATTCGCCTGGGGCACGGACATGGACCAGGCCAGCCTGGAAGTCCGCGACAAGATGGAAGTACTGCAACTGCCGCTGGAGGCCAAGGCCCCGGTGCTGCTGCGCTTCAATCCCTCCACCGAGCCGATCGTCCGCCTGGCGCTGTCCAACAAGAACGCGCCGGCCAACGATGCCGACGCGGTGCGCCTGCTCACCGAGCTGCGCCGCTACGCCGACGACGATCTGAAGAAGAAGCTGGAGCCGGTCGAAGGCGTGGCCGCGGTCAAGGTCGGCGGCGGCCTGGAAGACGAAATCCAGGTCGACATCGACCAGCAGAAGCTGGCGCAGTTGAACCTGCCGATCGACAACGTCATCCAGCGCCTGCAACAGGAGAACATCAATATCTCCGGCGGTCGCCTGGAAGAGGGTTCGCAGCGTTACCTGGTGCGCACGGTCAACCAGTTCGCCACGGTCAACGAAATCCGCGAAATGCTGATCACGGCGCAGACCAACGGCGGCAGCAGCGCCGCGCAATCGGCGGCCGCGCAGATGGCGGCGATCGCCGCGTCCACCGGTTCGGCGGAGGCGATGGCCGCGGCGGCTTCGGTGCAGAGCGCGTCTTCGAGCGATACCAGCGCCATCGCCGGCGGCATGGCGGTGCGGCTGAAGGACGTCGCGGATGTCCGCCAGGGCTACAAGGAGCGCGAGGCGATCATCCGCCTGGCCGGCAAGGAAGCGGTGGAACTGGCGATCTACAAGGAAGGTGATGCCAACACCGTATCCACGGCCGACGCGGTCAAGAAGAAGCTGGAGGAACTCAAGAGCCAGATTCCGCCGGACGTCGAGCTGACCACCATCGAGGACCAGTCGCTGTTCATCGAACACGCGATTGCCGACGTCAAGAAGGACGCGGTCATCGGCGGCATCCTGGCGATCCTGATCATCTTCATGTTCCTGCGAGACGGCTGGAGCACGTTCGTCATCAGCCTGTCGCTGCCGGTGTCGATTGTCACCACGTTCTTCTTCATGGACCAGTTGGACCTGAGCCTCAATGTCATGTCGCTGGGTGGCCTGGCGCTGGCGACCGGCCTGGTGGTGGACGATTCCATCGTGGTGCTGGAGAGCATCGCCAAGGCGCGCGAGCGCGGACTGGGCATATTGCAGGCGGCGATCGCCGGCACCCGCGAAGTGAGCATGGCGGTGGTGGCGTCGACCCTGACCACGGTGGCGGTGTTCCTGCCGCTGGTGTTCGTGGAAGGCATCGCCGGCCAGTTGTTCCGCGATCAGGCACTGACCGTGGCGATCGCCATCGCGATTTCGCTGGTGGTGGCGATGACCCTGATTCCGATGCTGAGCTCGCTCAAGGGCCGCCCGCCGTTGGCGTTCCCGGAGGAAGCACCGCATCCGCGCTGGCAGCCGACCTCGGCCTGGCAGCGTCCGTTCGCCTTCGTCGGCCATCTGATCGGGCTGGTGTTCCGCTCCGTGTTCTTCGGCATTGCCTGGTTCGTGGTCAAGGCGTGGCGTGGCGTGGCCGCGGTGGTCGGTCCGATCATGCGCAAGCTCAGCGACCTGGTGATGATGCCGTACAACGGCGCCGAGCGTGCCTATCTGCGCCTGCTGCCGGCTTCGCTGGCACGACCCTGGCTGGTGCTGGGCTTCGCCGGTGCGGCATTCGGCCTGACCCTGCTGACGGTGCCGATGCTGGGCGCGGACCTGATTCCGCAGCTGGCCCAGGATCGCTTCGAAATGACGGTCAAGCTGCCGCCGGGCACGCCGTTGAAGGACACCGACGCGCTGGTCCGCGAGTTGCAGCAGAAGCACTCCAAGGATGACGGCGTGCAATCGCTGTATGGCGTCAGCGGCAGCGGCACCCGGCTGGATGCCAGTCCGACCGAGAGCGGCGAGAACATCGGCAAGCTGACGGTGGTGATGGCCGGTGGCGGCAGCGAGAAGATCGAGGCCGCAGAGACCGAGCGCCTGCGCGCGACCATGCAGTCGCACGCCGGCGTGCAGGTGGACTTCGCCCGTCCCGAGCTGTTCAGTTTCTCCACTCCGCTGGAAGTTGAGCTGCGCGGACAGGATCTGGCCTCGATCGAGCAGGCCGGCCGCAAGCTGGCGGCGATGCTGCGCAACAATCCGCACTACGCCGACGTCAAGTCGACGGTGGAGGAGGGCTTCCCGGAGATCCAGATCCGCTTCGATCAGGAGCGCGCCGGTGCGCTGGGCCTGACTACCCGCCAGATTGCCGACGTGGTGGTGAAGAAGGTCCGCGGTGAAGTGGCCACGCGCTACAGCTTCCGCGATCGCAAGATCGACGTGCTGGTGCGCGCGCAGGAAACCGACCGCGCCAGCGTGGAGAGCATCCGCCGTCTGATCGTCAATCCCGGCAGCAACCGGCCGGTGACCCTGGACGCGGTCGCCGACGTGGTGTCCACCACCGGTCCCAGCGAGATTCATCGCACCGACCAGATCCGGGTGGCGATCGTCTCGGCCAACCTGCGCGACATCGACCTGGGCGGCGCCGTCGCCGAGGTGCGCGACATGGTCGCCAAGGAACCGCTGGGCGCGGCCATCGGCATGCACATCGGCGGACAGGGCGAGGAACTCGCCGAGTCGGTGCGCTCGCTGCTGTTCGCGTTCGCCCTGGCGGTGTTCCTGGTCTACCTGGTGATGGCCTCGCAGTTCGAGTCGCTGCTGCATCCGTTCGTCATCCTGTTCACCATCCCGCTGGCCCTGGTCGGCGCGGTGCTGGCGCTGCTGATGACGCGCTCGCCGGTGTCGGTGGTGGTGTTCATCGGTTTGATCCTGCTGGTCGGCCTGGTAGTGAAGAACGCGATCATCCTGATCGACAAGGTGAATCAGTTGCGCGAGGCCGGCGTGGCCAAGCGCGAGGCCCTGATCGAGGGTGCGCGCTCGCGCCTGCGCCCGATCGTGATGACCACGCTGTGCACGCTGTTCGGCTTCCTGCCGCTGGCCGTCGCGCCGCTGTTCGGCAGTCCGGGCGCGGAAGTGCGTTCGCCGATGGCGATCACCGTGATCGGCGGCCTGCTGGTGTCGACCCTGCTGACCCTGCTGGTCATCCCGGTGGTCTACAACCTGCTGGACCGCCGCGCCGATGACTACTACCTGGAGCGCGGGCGCCGCAATCGCGCCTCGGCCGAAGGCATTGATGGTGCGGGCGAGGGCGGCACGGCCGCGACGGAGCACGCATGAGCGTCGCCGAGTTCAGCATCAAGCGGCCGGTCACGACGATCATGTTCTTCGTGTCGTTGTTCGTGATCGGCATGATCGCGGCGATCCGGCTGCCGCTGGAAGCGTTCCCGGACGTGTCGCCGCCGTTCATCATGGTGCAGCTGCCGTACACCGGCTCGACCCCGGAAGAGGTCGAGCGCACGGTGCTGCGGCCGGTCGAGGAAACGCTCTCGACCATGACCGGCATCAAGCGGATGGACAGCTCCGCGCGTTCGGACGGGGCCAATATCTTCATCCAGTTCTCTGACTGGGACCGCGACGTGGCCATTGCCGCCTCGGAGGCGCGCGAGCGCATCGACGCCATCCGCGATGATCTGCCGGACGATCTGCAGCGCTACTTCGTCTTCAAGTTCTCCACCACCGACGAGCCAATCCTGCGGGTACGTCTGGCCAGCACCACCGACCTGACCGGCGCGTACGACATGATCGACCGCGAATTCAAGCGCCGGCTGGAACGCATTCCCGGCGTGGCGCGGGTCGAGGTGTCCGGCGCCCCGGCCAACGAGGTGGAGATCGCGATCGAGCCGGATCGCTTGACCGCGCACAACCTGAGTCTCAACGAGCTGACTACGCGACTGCAGGCGGTCAATTTCTCGGTCTCGGCCGGGCAGATCACCGACGGAGGCCGCCGCCTGCGCGTGCAGCCGGTGGGCGAACTGGCCGATCTCGAACAACTGCGCTCGCTGGTGTTGAACAACAGCGGCCTGCGCCTGGGCGATATCGCCGAAGTGCGGCTGAAGCCGGCGCGGATGGACTACGGACGGCGCCTGGACGGGCGCGCGGCGGTGGGCCTGGACATCTTCAAGGAGCGCAACGCCAACCTGGTGGAAGTCTCCAGCGCGGCGCTGAAGGAAGTGGAGGCGATTCGCGAAAGCCCGGCACTGAACGACGTGCAGGTGCTGGTAATGGACAACCAGGGTGACAACGTCACCTCCTCGCTGCTGAGCCTGGCCGAGGCCGGCGGCATCGGCCTGGTGCTGTCTATCGCGGTGCTGTTCTTCTTCCTGCGTCATTGGCCGTCGACGCTGATGGTGACCCTGGCGATTCCGATCTGTTTCGTGATGACCCTGGGTTTCATGTACTTCGCCGGGGTCACCCTGAACATCCTCAGCATGATGGGCCTGCTGCTGGCCGTGGGCATGCTGGTGGACAACGCGGTGGTGGTGGTGGAGAGCATCTACCAGGAACGCGAGCGGATGCCGGGCCAGCCGGTGCTGGCCTCGATCATCGGCACCCGCCACGTCGCCATCGCGCTTTCGGCGGGCACGCTGTGCCACTGCATCGTCTTCCTGCCGACGATGTTCGGCGATCGCAACATGCTGAGCATCTTCCTGACCCAGATCGCCATCACCATCTCGGTGTCGCTGCTGGCGTCCTGGCTGGTCGCGGTGAGCCTGATCCCGATGATCTCCGCGCGGCTGAAGACGCCGCCGACAGTGAGCAAGCCCGACGGCCTGATTCCGCGCATGCAGCGCCGGTATGCCGGCCTGCTGCGCTGGACGCTGGTCCATCGCGGCTGGAGCGTGCTGGGCATCCTGCTGATCATCGCGGCCAGCGTAGTGCCGATGACCCAGATGAAGACGAACATGTTCGGTGGTGAGGATGCCGGCGAAACCCGGATCTTCTACCAGTGGAAGGGCGCCTACACCAAGGAGCAGATGTCGCAGGAAGTCGGCAAGATCGAGGCCTACCTGGAAGCCAACCGCAAGCGCTTCAAGATCACACAGATCTATTCGTTCTTCAGCGAGCAGGGCTGGGGCGGCACCAACATCAAGCTGGACACCAAGGACATCACCGAGAGCAAGCAACTGATCGATGCCATCCGCAAGGACCTGCCGAAGTCGGCGCGTGCCAACGTCGGCATCGGCGACCAGGGCGGACCGGGCGGAGGCGGCGGCCAGCAGGCGCAGAGCGTATCGGTGCAACTGGTGGGTGATTCCACCCAGACCCTGACCGAACTGGCCAACGAGGTGGTACCGATCCTGGCCAAGCGCAAGGAACTGACCGACGTACGCGTGAACAGCGGCGACCGCAACAGCGAGCTGGCCGTGCAGGTGGACCGCGAGCGGGCGCTGGCGTTCGGCTTCAGCGCCCAGGAAGTCGGACGCTTCGTCGAACTGGCCTTGCGTGGCGCGCCGCTGCGCGAGTTCCGCCGCGGCGAGAACGAGGTGCCGGTATGGGTGCGGTTCGCCGGTGCCGAGCATTATGGTTCCGAGGATCTGGAGTCGTTCACCGTGCGCGCGCCGGATGGCCGCACCGTGCCGTTGCTGGCGATGGTCAACGTGGCCATCAAGCCTTCAGCCAACGAGGTCCAGCGCTCCAACCGCCAGACCACGCTGACCATCCAGGCCAACCTGGCCGACAAGGTCTCCATGCCGGAGGCTCGCAAGGCGATGGAGGACACCCTGAAGACGTTGGCCTATCCGGCGGGCTACAGCTACAGCTTCGACGGCGGCGGCTTCCAGGAAGATCAGGAAGCCATGCAACAGATGATGTTCAATGTGCTGCTCGCCCTGATCATGATCTACGTGGTGATGGCGGCGGTGTTCGAGTCGCTGCTGTTCCCCTCGGCGATCATGAGCGGCGTGCTGTTCTCGGTGCTGGGCGTGTTCTGGCTGTTCTGGCTGACCGGAACCGAATTCAACATCATGGCCTTCATCGGCATCCTGGTGCTGATGGGCGTGGTGGTGAACAACGGCATCGTGATGATCGAGCACATCAACAACCTGCGACGGCGCGGCATGTCCCGCACCGAAGCGCTGGTGGAAGGCAGCCGCGAACGCCTGCGCCCGATCTTGATGACGATGGGCACGGCGATCCTGGCAATGGTGCCGATCGCGATCAGCAATACCCAGTTGGCGGGTGATGGTCCGCCGTACTTCCCCATGGCGCGCGCCATCGCCGGCGGGTTGGCGTTCTCCACCGTGGTCAGCCTGCTGTTCCTGCCGACCATCTACGCGCTCCTCGACGATCTGCGCAGCGGCACCGTGCGCGCGGTCCGCCGCGCGCGTGGCAAGGGCGATGCCCCGGCCGCGGCAGCCAGCCTGACCGCATTGCATTCGGAGTAGTCGGCAAGCGCACCGTCATGACGGAAAGAAGCCGGCGAAAGCCGGCTTCTTTCTTTGCTGGCGCCAATCGTCCGTTTACTTCTCCACAAATGCACGTTCGAACACGTAGTCCCCCGGATGACCGGTGCGCGGCGAACATTGGAACCCGCGCTGGTCCAGCAGGGTGCGGATTTCCGCCAGCATCGCCGGGCTGCCGCAGATCATGAAGCGGTCGCGCGCCGGATGCAGGGGCGGCAAGCCACAGGTTTCGGCGAGCCGGCCGTCGGCGATCTGGTCGGTGAGCCGGCCTTGGTTGCGGAACACCTCGCGGGTCACCGTCGGGTGGTAGAGGAGCTTCTCGCGGATTTGCTCACCGAGGAATTCATGGCGCGGCAGGTCCCGTTCGATGAACCCGGAATAGGCCAGGTCGCTGATGTGCCGCACGCCGTGCGCGACGATGACCTTCTCGTAGCGCTCGTAGGTTTCCGGATCCTGGATGATGCTCATGAACGGGGCCAGGCCGGTGCCGGTGCCGAGCAAATACAGATGCCGTCCGGGATGCAGGTCGTGCAGGACCAGCGTGCCGGTGGGCTTGCGGCTGACCAGTACCGGATCGCCGACCTGAAGATGCTGAAGCCGGGACGTCAGCTGCCCGTCCTGGACCTTGATGCTGAAGAACTCGAGATGTTCTTCCCAATGCGGGCTGGCGATGCTGTAGGCCCGCATCAGCGGGCGGCCATCGACCTCGAGCCCGATCATCACGAAATGACCGCTCTCGAAGCGCAGGCCCGGATCGCGAGTGGTGCGGAACGAGAACAGGCTGTCGTTCCAGTGGTGGACATGGGTGACGCGCTCAATCGCGTGCAGGCTCATCAAACGACTCCGGCGGGGGAAGAAACGAAGCGGCCACGCTCACGCCAGCCACCTGTGCAGGGCGGCCAGCGCCACCAGACCGGCCAGCGTCCAGGCAAGACCCGCCAGCCAGCGCGGCCGGTAAGGCAGGACTCCCAGCGCAAGCGAGAGGCCGGCTGCGGTCATGACGCCCAACCAGATCACCGGACCGCGCGCCCAGTCCTCGGCCTGGCCGGCCACCAGCAGGGCCAGCGCGAGCAGGCTCCCGCCGAGCCAGCGCCACTGGCGCATCCGGCCGGTACCGGCCCGTGCGGCGCCGTGCAGATCCATCTGGTGTTTTTCCATCGACAGGCACAGCGCCGCGAAACCCGCATAGGCCAGAGCCGTCAGCAGCAGGAACACGAGCACGCTCATGCGTTCGCTCCCGCGGGCCCCGTATCGGCTACATTGGCGGCCTGCCGTCGTCGAGCCGCCGCGCTTGCCGGCGGTTGCCAGCGCTGCATGCGGCGGCCGGCACAGACCAGGCCGGCACCCAGCGCAAGCATGGCGAGATCAAAACCGGCCATCACCCAGTCATGTCGCATGAGCGAGACACCGAGGTGCGTCGAAGTGGTCAATGCGTTGACCAGCGGCAGCAGCAGGAACAGCAGTGCGGCGACGTAGAGCTGCCAGGCCCACATGGCGCGCCTGGGCCAGGCGAAAGCGGCCAGCAGCGCGACCGCCCATGCCGCGAAAAACACGTTCGCCTCCGCGGACGCGCGCTCGGCGATCGCCAACGGCAGCAACCGGTTGCCCCAGAAATAGGCCGCGAACGCGATCGGCAGGCCGGCGACCGCGCCGATGTTGAGCGCATCCACCAGCCGCAGGCCGAAACCGATGCGCCCTGTCTTCAGGTGTTTGGGGCGTTCCTTGATGGCCCACAGGATCACGCCGCTGGCGACCATCAGGCAACCGGCGAGGCCGGACAGGAAGAACAGCAGGCGCAGCAGGGGATCGGCGAAGCGTGCCAGATGCAGGCCATACATCACGCCGCGGGTGCGGGTGGCACCACCCGGACCGGGGCTGGCATCGAGCAGAGCGCCGGTGGCGCCGTCGAAACGCAACGAGGGCGTGTCGATCGACAGGCGCTTGCCGGTGCGCTGGAACACGTCGACCACGGCATTCGCATCACCGGGATGGTGAACGGTGAAGCCGCCGGGCTCGCCGCCCTGCCAATACCGGCGCGAGGCATCGAGCACACGCACGATGTCCGGTGTGCCTGGCGCGGATGTCCCCGCGGCGTCGCGCGGTTCGCCGAACCGGGCGAACGCGGCGCTGAAGAAGGCATCCTCGTCGGCCGGATAGGCCGCCTTCACGCCCCAGGGCAGGTACATGAACATCAGGGTGACGATGCCGGTATAGGTGATCATCGCGTGGTATGGCAGCGCCATCACCGCGCTGACGTTGTGGAAATCCAGCCACGAGCGCTGGCCCTTGCCGGGGCGGAACGTGAAGAAGTCCTTGAAGATCTTCTTGTGGGTGATCACGCCGGTGATGATCGCCACCAGCATGAACATCGCGCAGAAGCCGACCAGGTAGCGCGCCCACACCACCGGGATGTAGTGCAGGTCGAAATGCAGGCGGTAGAAGAAATCGCCGCCGCGGGTTTCGCGGGCGGCAATCGCCTCGCCGGTATCGGGGTTGACGGTGGCGTCGCCGAAGCGTCCGCCCCGCCGGCCACGGCGCTTGCCCTCGTCCGGCGAAGTGGCGGATTCGGGATTGCGCCAGAACATCCGCAGGGTGCCGTTACGGTCGTCGGGCAGGGTAACGGTCCAGCTTTCGGCCCGCGCCGCGTACCGTTGAAGGTATTGAAGCGCACGCTCGGCGGCTTCCGGCCCCCGCGCGAGGGTGCTGGGTACCTCCGGACGCATCCAGCGGCTGATTTCCTCGCGGTAATAGCTGGCGGTACCGGCCATGAAAATCAGCAGCAGCAGCCAGCCGACCAGCAAGCCTGTCCAGGTGTGCAGCCAGGCCATCGACTGGCGGAAACCCTGCTTCATGCCGCAGGTCCCAGCCAGGCCGTGCCCACGCCCATCAGCAGCGCAGGCAGGGCGATGCCGATCCAGGCGCGCAGGGCGGTGCGTACCGCGAACGCCCACAGCGCGGCGCAGGCGCAGACGACGATCGCGACCAGCATGCCGGTCAGCACGGCCTGGGCGCGATCCATCGGCAGCGCCAGGGCGAGGAAGGACGAGGTAGTGGCGGCCAGCGCATAGCCGCCGAGGATGGCCGCGAGGCTGCGCGAGGCGATGCCGGCGCGCGGATGCCGGAGCACACCGGCAAGGCGTTGGGGACGGGGGGAGAAAAGAACTTTCACGAACGCATCCGGGCTTGCGACAGGAATGGGCAGGCGGCTTCGCCACCCGCCCGGGAGCCGCCTTCCCTGGCGGCGGCCGACGCCATCGGGCGCGGTGTCCATTCCGCTATAACGTGCCAGGCCACCGCATCCCTCAAGGATTGCCGGGCGCGGGTGGCCGATGCCGGGGTCAGAGACGGATGCGCAGGTTCAGGGTGACGTTGCGTGGTTCTCCCCAATGCACGCCGTTGTAGAACCCCATCCGGCTGTAATAGTCCTTGTCCAGCAGGTTGTTGATGTTGAGGCTGGCAGTGATGTTGTCGCTGAAGCGATAGCTGGCCGCCAGATTGAGCAGATGGACGGCGTCCTGTTCCATCGGTGCGCGCCGGGTGAGCGGGGCGCCGGTGGCCGGGTCGTACGCGCCCGTCGGCCGGTTGCCGGTACCGGTGAGCTTGCCTTGCCAGGTGACGCCGCCACCGATGCTCAGACGGTTCCAGCGGCC
This sequence comes from Pseudoxanthomonas sp. 22568, assembly GCF_052044485.1. NCBI lineage: Bacteria > Pseudomonadati > Pseudomonadota > Gammaproteobacteria > Lysobacterales > Lysobacteraceae > Pseudoxanthomonas > Pseudoxanthomonas sp. 22568. The sequence continues at coordinate 340,099 of NZ_JBQENC010000003.1, read as the reverse complement.
AGGCAGGCGGTAGTAGGTATTGAGGCGGAACAGATCCACCGGCTGCATGGTGTTGATGCGAACGCCGGCCGCGTTCTCGGCCTTGGCGTGGGTGAAGCCGCCGGCGATGTTCCAGTTCTCGGTGACCTGGCCTTGCACTTCCAGTTCCCAGCCCTGCACCTTGTTGCCCTTGCCGGTGGACTTGTAGGCGTAGGTCGGCGAGCCGTTGATGATCCGCGGCGGCACCGAATCATCGATTTCCGCCAGGTTGTCCTGTTCGCTGCGGAACACCGCCGCGCTCGCGTTGAGGCCGCCATCGAAGAACTCGCCCTTCAGGCCCAGCTCGTAGCTGTTGCCCTCGATCGGATCCAGATAGCGGTCGTTGCGATCGCGATATTCCTGCGGCTTGAAGATGCTCGTGTAGCTGGCATAGGCGGTCAGCTTGTCATTGAGATCGAAGAGCACGCCGGCGTAGGGGGTGAATACATCTTCGACTTTATAGCCACCCCGGGCCTCGAGCGTGCCGGCCGTGTTGTAGCGTTCCTCGTTGGCGGTTTCCCAGGTGCTGTAGCGCGCACCAACCACCGCCTTGAGGGCGTCGGTGAAATTCAGGTGCGCGGCGATGAAACCGGCGCTCTGCCGGGTTCGGGAGCTGTAGGCGTTGTGGCCATGGCGGATACTGCCGAACCGGGGCACGTTGCCGTCCCAGTTGCGCCAGTCCGGAATCCGACTGTAGTCGGCCCAGCTGGCATAGCCAGCCGGCGGCAGGGTTTGCGTATAGGGTTCGTAAGAGCGCTGGCTCAGGGTGCTGTAGCCAGCAAGCAGGGTGTGCTCGCGGCCGAACAGGCGGAATGGACCGCCGGCGTTGAACTCCCAGGCATCGCTGCGGGTGCTTCCCAGGAAGCGCGAAGTCCACACCTGGATCCCGCTGCCGTCGGCGCGCGGAAAGCCTTCGCCGCCGTAGAACATGTAGCCGTCGGTGTCGCTGTCGGCACGGGTATAGGCCAGTCTGGCCAGCCAGCCATTGGCGAAGGACTGTTCCAGGCGGGCGAAAGCCTGGCGATCCTCGCGTGGCCACGAACTCCATTTGGCCGACAGGTTGGTGTTGCGCGGCAATCGCGCCAGACTGCCGTCGGCCATCCAGTAGGGCAGCGTGCCCCAGGTGGCGCCCTGGGTTTTCGGCGACTGGTAGTCGTAGCCCGCGGTCAGCAGCGTGCGCGGCGTCAGATCGGCTTCGATCACACCGTACAGCACGTTCTTGTCGAGCCGGTAGAAGTCGCGCCAGGAGTCGCTCTGCTGCTTGGCGGCGACCAGGCGGCCACGCAGCCGACCATCCCAGCCCAGCGGGCCACTGATGTCGGTCTCGAAGCGGTGGTTGCTCCAGCGCCCGATCGTCAGCCCCGTGGTCATCGCGAATTCGGAGGTCGGCCGCTTGCGGATCAGGTTGATGGTGCCGGACGGATCTCCCGCGCCCGTGGTCAGGCCGGTGGCGCCACGAACCACTTCGATGCGTTCGTACACGGCCGAATCACCGTCGGCCTTGACGTAGCCGCCGGTATTGAGCATGCCGTCGACCTGGATGTTGTTGATGGCGTAGCCGCGCGCGTTGTAGCTGACGCGCTCGCTGTCGGTGTACTGGACGAACACGCCGGTGACCTGCTGCATCACGCCGGACAGGCTGAACAGTCCCATGTCGTCCAGGCGCTGGCGGGTGATGACGGTGACCGACTGCGGGGTTTCGCGCAGGGACAGATTCAACTTGGTCGCGCTGCCGGTTTCGCGGACCGTATAGGAGTTCTTGTTTTCCTTTTCACCGTGGACTTCGATCGCATCCAGCGTCGTCGGTCCGTCCGAGGCGGCCTGCGCGCGGGCGAGTCCAGGCAGCAGCGCGCACGCCAGGGCGATGGCCTGTGCCAGGGGATGGCGGAAAGGAAGCGTGGGAACGGGGGTGGGGGACATGATGTGATTCCTGAAATGGCGTGGTGTTCGCCCCGGGTGGGGTGCGCACGTACAACGCGCCAGCAATGGGAATCACTCAACGGGCAGAACGCCGTCTCAACGCAACAGGCAGTAGATCACCACGCAACACAGCAACAACGCCGCGACCGCCATCCACGTGGGTTGCCCGGCGCGGGACGGGGGCGTGGAAGTAATATGACTAAACTCGCTCGCGAGCATGCGCGCGGGCTGTTCCAGTTGCTCGGACAACTGCAGCGTCTCTTCCCACGCGGTCTGGTGTGCGGGTTCACCCAGCCATGCCAGGAATCGTTCCTGCTCGGCCTCCTCCATCGGCACACCCGAATGCAGGCGCACGTGCCAGGCAATGGCCTGGTCGGAGGGGGAAGGAGTTGGGCTCTCGTGGGGTGCCGACATGGGTGCCTGGGAGCGGTGGCCAGTATGTGGATCAGGTCAACGTGTAACGTTCACCGGCGACCGCGGTTGACTCGGCCTGCGCCTGCCGGCGCAGGAAATCACGGCAGCGATGCATGGCCAGCATCATCTCCTTTTCGACCGTGCTGGTCGATACGCCGAGCGCCTGGCCGATTTGCGGGTAGGTCCAGCCATCGATGCGTTGCATGAGGAACACCCGGCGCGTGCGCGGCGGCAGTCCGCGCAGGGTTTGCAGCAGTCCTTCCAGACGCGCGCGGCTGTCCGCCATCTGTTCCGGGGATGCGGAGGAAACGTCGGTATCGTGGCTGGCCTGGCGTGCGTGCTCGTGGCGCACGCGCCGGGATCGCAGATGATCCAGCGCCAGGTTCTGCGCGGTGCGGAACACCAGGCTGAGATCCGCTTCACCCAGATGGCGATCCTTCAGCCGCAGGTAGGTGTCCTGCACGATGTCCTCGGCCGTGCTGTCGCAGCCGACGATGCGGCGCACCAGATGAACGATGCGCTGGCGCTCGCGGACGAAAACGCGGGTGAAGCCATCCATGTCGTCGGCAGTTCTCACGATAATCGCAAATGATAGTCATTACCATTTGAGCGGGCAACGTGGGCCACGAAGACGTCCAGGAACCGCGGTCAACGACTGTGGAACAGTACGGGAGCGTCCGGTCTTATGGCATCGCCGGTGCGCAGCCACGCCGCCGTCGCGGTTTCAATGGTGCAGGGACCGAGCGTGGCGATGCGCAGTGGCCGCGTGCGCGCCTGGCGTTCCAGGATCGCCAGCATCCCGGCCAGCATCGCGCCGGAGAACGGCGAATAGAGGTAATACACGCTCGCGGCGGATAGATCGGCGGTGCGGGCGTCGCCGGCGACGAAGCGGACGTGCTCAAGCGCCAGCGCGTCGGCACTGCGCCGCGCGCTGGCGACGTAGGCGGGCTCGATTTCGATGCCGACGGCCTGCGCGGGCGTGAGGATGGCGGTCAGCAGCGGGAGATGGCCCAGGCCCGAACCGAGATCGATCAGGACATCGGATTCGCGCAAATCCAGCCGGCGCAGCAGCGCCAGCAAGTGCCGCGCCGGCGTGGGCTGGTAGAACACCATGTCCGGAAGCAGCCCGCCGATGTCCGTCGAGGGCGCATCCGGCGCGAGCACCTCGGCCAACAGCGCGTCCAATGCGTCATAGCCATCGCCATCGGGTGCGTCGCCTTCGCCTGCCGTCAGCGCGGTGAGCGCTTCCGCGCCCCGGCCCTGGCGGATGGCGCCACGCAGCATCGCGCAGAAATCGCGATGGATTGCTTCCAGTTCTTCGCGCAGTGCGCCTGTCTGTCGGGACAGCCCGGCCTCTGCCTGGAAACCGGAGGCTTCCAGGCGATCCAGCACATCACCACGCCGACGCCATTGAACCGGCGCGCGCAGGGCGGCGTCGGCCGTCCAGTGCCGCACCTGTTGCCGTAATCGATCGAGCGGATCCGGAGCGGACAATCGGCAGCCGGATCAGCCGAACAGCTTGCCCAGCATGCGCAGCCCGCCGGTCCACACGCCGATGGCCGTTCCCAGGCTGGTCAGGAAGAAGTTGAGCAGCACCCGCGCCACCCGGTTGCGCCACCAGCCGCGCAGGGTCTGCACGTCGTCGCGCAGCGCCATGAAATCCGCATAGGTCGGTTTGCGCAGGCTCGCCTCGACCAGGGCGCTCACGGTGCCGGACGCCAGCGCCGGATGCAGCGGGGTGAGTGGGGAGGCGACGAACGCGGCGGCGATGCTCAGGGGATGCCCCCCGGCGATGGCGCAGCCCAATGCGCCGAGGGCACCGGTCGCGAGCACCCATTGCACGATGAGATCCGAACCGACGTCGACGCCACCCCGATAGAAACCCCAGGCGAAGCCACCCAGCACGAACGTGGTCAGCAGAATGGTGAACCAGGGAATGCTGCTCTTTTCGGGAATGTGCTCCAGCTCGGCGAGCGTGGCGGCCGGTTCATCGTTGTCCTCGCGCAGGTGCCGGGCCAGTCCGTGCAGGTGGCCCGCGCCGACCACCGCCAGCATTTCGTGGGGCTTGTCGCCCTTGGTCTGTTGGCCGCCGACCTGGCGCAGGCGCGTGGCCATGTAGCGATCCCGCTCGGCGATGACGGTTTCGTAGAGCGCCGGATTGTCCTGGGCGAATTCGCCGAAGCTCGATTCGAGCATGTCACCCTGTTTCAGCTTCTCGATTTCGGCATCGCCGACTTCCTCGTCGGCGAACATGCCGGCCAGGATGCCGGCGCTGATCTTGGCGCGGCCCCACCAGCTCAGGCGATGCAGGGCGCGCTTGAAGGTCAGGCCGACCTCGCGATCGATCAGGTGCACCGGCAGCCCGCGTTCGCGCGCGTCTAGCGCGCCGGCCTTGAGTTCGGCGCCGGGTTCCACGTCCAGTTGTTCCGCCAGCCGGCGCTGGTACGCGGCCAGAGCCAGGTTGGCGGCAAACAGGTGGGTCTTGCCTTCGCGCAGCACCTTGATGAGATCCAGCTTTGCCAGCGCGTCGGGATCCGTGAGCGATTGCAGACGGCCGGCGTCGAGTTCGACCGCCACGCTGTCGTAGGCGCCACTGGCGACCGCCGCGCGCACGGCGTCCACGCTGCTGCGCGAGACGTGCGCGGTGCCGAGCAGGGTGTAGCGGATGCCGTCGCGTTCGACGATCTGGTGCGGCTGACCGGCCAGCGGGTCGTGCGCGGCGGGAAGGGGGGACGGCGTAGGGTCGTTCATGGTGTCATTCATCGGAAGGGGCCGCGCCGTCACGCGCGCCGAGCGCGCGTTGCATCTGCACGGTATCGAGCCAGCGGCCGTGCTTGCGGCCCAGGCCCTGGAAGACGCCAACGGTGCGGAAGCCCAGCTTTTCATGCAGGGCGACCGAGGCGCCGTTGGCGGGTTCGCCGATCACCGCGATCATCTGCCGGAAGCCGCTGGCTTCGCAGGCATCGATCAGGCGTTGCAGCAGCGCCTTGCCGACGCCCTGGCCCTGGTGCTCGGGAACGATGTAGACCGTGTCCTCCACGGTCCAGCGGTAGCCGATGCGGCTGCGATAGCTGCTGGCGTAGGCGTAGCCGGCGAAGCGACCATCGCGTTCGGCGACGAAGTAGGGATAGCCCGCCGCCTGCACGGCGCGCATGCGCTGCGCCATTTCGGCCTCGTCGGGTACGTCGTATTCGTAGGTCGCCACGCGCTCGCGCACTTCCTCGGCGTACAGGGCGGCGATGGCCGGGATGTCGGCTTCGGTGGCGTCGCGGATGTGCAGGGGCAAGCGGGTGATGCCTCAGTCGATGTAGCGCTTGAGCAGATCGCCGTAGGCGTCGATGCGGCGGTCACGCAGGAACGGCCAGATCCGGCGCACGTGCTCGCTGCGTTCCATGTCCACTTCCACGCTCAGGAGGGTGGCGTCGGTGCCGGCCTCGGCGAGGAACTCGCCCTGCGGACCCAGCACGTGGCTGTTGCCCCAGAACTGGATGCCGGACGTGCCCAGCGGCGAGGGTTCGTGGCCGACGCGGTTGCAACTGAGCACCGGCAGGCCGTTGGCGACCGCATGGCCGCGATGGCTCAGCACCCACGCATCGCGCTGGCGATTCTTTTCTTCCTGCGTGTCGTCAGGATCCCAGCCAATCGCGGTCGGGTACAACAACAGCTCGGCGCCGGCCAGTGCCATCAGGCGCGCGGCTTCCGGATACCACTGGTCCCAGCACACCAGCACGCCCAGGCGACCGACCGAAGTGTCGATCGGCTTGAAGCCGATGTCGCCGGGAGTGAAGTAGAACTTCTCGTAGAAGCCCGGATCATCCGGGATGTGCATCTTGCGGTACTTGCCCGCGATGCTGCCGTCCTTCTCGAACACCACCGCGGTGTTGTGGTACAGGCCGGTGGCGCGGCGCTCGAACAGCGAACTCACCAGCACCACGTTGTGTTGCTTCGCCAGGCGGCCCAGGCGTTCGGTGCTGGGGCCGGGAATCGGTTCGGCCAGGTCGAACTCGCCGACCGACTCGTGCTGGCAGAAGTATGGGCCGTTGTGCAGTTCCTGCAGCAGCACCAGGCGCGCGCCGCGGCGGGCGGCCTCGGCCACGCGTTCCTCGATCACCGACAGATTGGCGTCGGCATCGCCGTGGTTCTTTTCCTGGATCAGGGCGACGGGCAGGGAGGTCTTGCGGGTCATGGCGGGGGCGGTGTTGAGCGGACGCGCATGGTAACGCGGATGGCCCGGCCCCGGGCCGACCGCGGGTGAACGGCGGGCGCGGCGCCGTCAGGCGCCGGCCTGCTCGCGACGGCGCTGGGCGCGCCCCAGCCAGGCGCCGTTGCCGGCCCAGACCAGGGCGATGCCGGCGCCGATGAACATCGCCAGCGCGGGGTGCTCCGCGACCAGATCCAGCATCCGCTTCACCCAGCCGCTGAGCGCGTCGGCACCGCGATAGACCACGGTGTCGATGAAGTTCTTGGCCTTGTACTTGTCCTCGGCGCCGACCACGGTGTACAGCATCTCGCGGCCCGGCCGCACCAGCGCGTATTCGCCCGCGCGGCGCACCACCATCACCACCGCGAACACCGCGAAGGTGGGCGCCAGCGCCAGCCACAGGAAACCGGCGGCGGTGATCAGCGGTACCAGTACCAGCAGGATGCCCACGCCGAGCCGGCGCGCGATCTGCCCGGTGATGAAGATCTGGGTCAGGATCGCCAGGCTCTGCACGATGGTGTCGATCAAGCCGAACACCTGGGTCTGGCGGGTGCGGTCGGGGAATACCTCAGCGACCAGCCGCGCCTGTTCGAAGTACAGGAAGGTGCTGACGCTGGCCAGCAGCAGCACGAACAGGGCGATGCCCAGCAGGTAAGGCGAGCGGAACACCGCCGTCGCGCCCGCGAACGGATTTCCGCCCAGCGGGCGGCTGCGGGTGGCGCCATCCTGGATCGGAAGCGGATGCGCGTCGCGCCAGCGCTGCAGCCAGTTGGCGGCGGCGATGCTGCCGGCCAGGAACAGCGCGGACAGCAGCACCAGCCCGGCATGCCCCAGCGGCGCGACCAGCAGGGTGCCGAGGATGGGGCCGAACAGGCCGCCAAGACTGGCGCCGCCCGCCATCAACGCGAACAGCCGCTTGGCCTGCGCCACCACGAACAGGTCCGCTAGCACGCTCCAGGCCAGCGAAATGGTCAGCAGGTTGAACACCGACAGCCAGATGTAGAACGTGCGCGCGATCCAGACGTTCTCCGGCTTCCACGCGAACAGCGCGGCGAAAACCAGCAGGTTCAGCACGAAGAAGCCGAAGGTCCATGGCAGGATATGCCGCCGCCGTACCCGCGCCGCCACCCAGCCGAACAGCGGCATCGCCGCCAGGGTCGCCACGAAGGTGCCGGTGAACAGCCATTGCAGGTTGTCCACGCCGCCGGCCACGCCCATCGTCTCGCGCACGGGACGCAGCATGAAGTAGCCGGTGAACAGCAGGAAGAACAGCGCCAGTCCCGCGACGACCGCGGCGGTCTCGCGGGGTTCGACGTTGAACAGGCGGGCGATCAGGTTGGGGCGCGGCGAGGCGTCGCTCATCGGGTACTCAGGCGAATTGGGCGATCAGCGACTGGCGCTGGGTGGCATCGAGATCCGCGCCGACGCCGGCGCGCAGGTTGTCGCTCTGCCGATCGGGCTTGCCGGTGGCGGGAATCACCACCGTCACCGCAGGATGGCTCAGCGCGAATTTCAGGAACGCCTGCGCCCAACTGGTGATGCCGGCCTCGGCCGCCCAGCCGGGGAGCGGCTTGTCCTTCACCTGCGCGAACAAGCGGCCATCCTCGAACGCGCGGTTGATCATCACGCCCACGCCAAGGTCCTGCGCCAGCGGCAGCACCCGTTTCTCCGCACCGCGCGAAACGACCGAATAGTTGATCTGCAGGAAGTCGGGTTTCTCCGCCTGGACGATGTCGGCCAGTTCGTCCTGCGCGCGCTCGACGTAGTGCGTGACGCCGACGTAGCGCACCTTGCCCTGCTGCTTGAGTTCGCGCGCGAGCGCCAGTTGCGCCTTCAGATCCCCGAGGTTGTGGACCTGCAGCAGCTCGACCTTGTCGGTCCGCAGGCGGCGCAGGCTGTCGTTGAACTGGGCCAGGCCTTCCTCGCGTCCAGTGACGCCGGAGAGTTTGGTCGCCAGCCAGGCCTTCGGTCGCAGGCCCTGTTCGGCCAGCAGGGGACCGAGCACATCCTCGGCGGTACCGTAGGTCGGCGCGGTGTCGATGACGCTGGCGCCGGCGGCGAAGAAGCGTTTCAGCACCTCGCGCAGCGGATCCTGTTCCGCGGCGCTGGCGCCGACTTCGAAACTGCCGGAGGTGCCCATGCCGATGACGGGAATGCGCTCCTGCGTGTGTGGAATCAGCCGGGTATTGAGCGGTCCGGGCAGCGCGGTGCTGGCTGCCGACGGCGTCTTGCCGGGCGCGCTCTGGGCCATGCCGGCCTCGGCGGTATCACGGCAGGCCGCGAGGCCAAGACCCGCGGCGGCCGCGGCGGTGGAAGCAAGGAACTGGCGTCGTGTGTACACCGTGGACTCCTCCGCGCTGGGCAAGAGAGCGTTATCAGTGATTGGTGTCACGCATGTGTAAACGAAGCGTTCAATGCCGCCCCAACCAAAGACCTAGTCGCGATGTTTCGACCTGAAATGTGAAACGGGGCGGATTCCTGCGAATCCGCCCCGTTCGTTTCGAACTGCCGAGTCCGCCACTCAGACCGCGGAGAGCAGGCCCTGTGGCAACTGCATGGTGATGCAGTGGAGACTGCCGTTCTGCCAGATCAGCGCCCGGCATGGCACCTGCACGATTTCGCGACCGGGATAGGCCGCCGCCAGAACTTCCGCCGCCTTGGCGTCGGCCGGGTCGCCGTAGGCCGGCATCAGCACCGCGCCATTGAGGATCAGGTAGTTCGCGTACGAGGCGGCCAGGCGGCGACCGTTGTCCAGGACCGGTTGCGCCCAGGGCAGCGGGAATGGGCGGTAGGGTTCGCCGGTGCGGGTGCGCAGGGCGGCGATGTCGGCCGCCATCGCCTGGAGTTCGGCGAAGTGCGAGTCGGCCGGATCGTCGCAGGCCTGGAACACGATGGCGTCGCCAGGCGCGAAGCGGGCGAGGGTATCGACGTGGGCGTCGGTGTCGTCGCCTTCCAGGTAGCCATGATCCAGCCACAGCACCCGATCCTGTTTCAGCCAGCCGCCCAGCCGCGCGGTCAGCTCCTCGCGGCTGGCCTGCGGATGACGCTCGTGCAGGCATTGCCACGTGGTCAGCAACGTGCCCTCGCCATCGGTTTCGATGGCGCCACCTTCCAATGCAAAATCAATGCTTTGGACGAAATAGTTGTGAAACAGGTTCATGCCGGACAGCTCGCCGACCAGGCGGTCGTCGCGGCTGGCCTCGAACTTGCCGCCCCAGCCGGTGAAGCGGAAGTCGAGCAGCTTGAAGCGGCCACCGTCGCGCAGGCTGATCGGGCCGGAGTCGCGCAGCCAGGTGTCGTCGTACTCGGCCGGCACGAAGCGAACCCGGTCCATGTCCACCCGCGCCGAGCGCAGCCGGGCTTCCGCATAGATCTGCAGATCATCGTCGGCGACGCAGATCACCACGTCCTGGAAGCGGGTGATGGCCGCCACCAGCGCCACGTAGGTTTCCTCGACCTCGCCCAGGCGTTCGGCCCAGTCGGTGTCGGCATGCGGCCAGGCAATCAGGATCGCGGACTGGGGTTCCCACTCGGCGGGAAAACGGAAAGCGTCGGTCATCGTACCAATCGGTCAGTGCGGGTCAGCGGATGGGGGGCTTGGGCCCGATTTCTTCCGGGCCGGCCTGGTTGGCGACCACGTCGATCACGCGGTCGCGTTCGAAATACACGGTGAAGGCGGGGTAGACCCAGCGATGGATCGTGGGCCATTGCCGCTTCTGGCCGCCGCGCGGTTCCAGCTTCTGCTGCGGTTCGCCGAAGCGCGCCTGCACCTGGTTGCTGGTCCAGCCGCGCACCGGCGCCGCCTGGGCGGCGGTTTCCTGCACGCGGTCAACCAGCAGGGTGTCGGCGGCGAAGGCGTTGGTGGCCAGGCCCAGCAACACGTACATCGGGATGACGAGGACGCGATGGTTCATGGCGGATTTCCCCGGAAAGAGGCGGCCTTTATAGCAAAAGCGGCGCAACAAAAAACCGCCCGAAGGCGGTTTTCCGGGAGTTCCGCGCAGGCTCGACCGGAAGGTCGCCCGCGGCCGGAAACTCAGCGCTGGCGCGCCTTGAAACGCGGATTGGACTTGCAGATCACGAAGACCTTACCGCGGCGGCGGACCACCTTGCAGTCGCGGTGACGGGCCTTCGCCGACTTCAGGGAGGACAGGACCTTCATGATGAAACCTCGGCGTAAAAGAATATGGGGCGAAACGAAGCCCGCTATTCTAAATGCATTTCCCCAGCAACATCAAGTGGTTGCCGGACGAGACGGGAAACCGGCCGGCGCGGCCCGCGGGCGGCGCGGCATAATAGTGTGAAAACCACAGGATTCCCCATGTCCGAGAGCATTCCCGTCCTCACCATCGATGGCCCGTCCGGGGCCGGCAAGGGCACGGTCAGCCGCATCGTCGCCGACCGCCTGGGCTGGCATTACCTGGATTCCGGCGCGTTGTACCGGGCGGTCGGGGTGGCGGCGAGCTGGGCGGACCTGGACATTTCCGACCCCGCGGCGCTGGTCCGATGCACCTTCGATACCCAAGTCCGCTTCCAGGACGGCCCGCAGGGCCTGCGGGTCATCGTCGACGACGTGGACGCCACCGAGGAACTGCGGCTGGAAACCACCGGGGCGCTGGCCTCGGCCATCGCCGCGATCCCCGAGGTCCGCTCGGCCCTGAAGGAGCGCCAGCGGGCTTTCCGGCAGCTTCCGGGCCTGGTGGCCGACGGTCGTGACATGGGTACCGTCATCTTCCCGGACGCCCCCTACAAGGTGTTCCTGACCGCCAGCGCCGAGGAAAGGGCGGAAAGGCGCTATAAGCAGTTGAAAGACAAAGGGGTTTCGGTTACCTTAGACGGTCTGCTACGCGAGATTCTCGCCCGCGACGCCCGTGACGCACAGCGCACGGTGGCGCCCCTGCGGCCGGCCGACGACGCCGTCCACATCGACACCACCGGCCTGGGCATCGACGAAGTCGTGGCGCGCGTGCTGGCCATCGTGAGTCGTTGATCGCAATTCATCGCGGCGACTTCCGGTTTCGGCGCGCCGCGGAAATCAGCATGCAGAAACGAGCCCGTTCTCCGGTGCCTTGCACCGGGGCGACGGTTTTTCCACTTCAACTACACACGGCACTTTCCTACGTGCCGAAAGGGTGGACGGGGGAACGCCGCGAGGCGCGCACCCGTCCGTGTGTCCAACCGAGTAATCAACAATGACCGAATCATTTGCCGAACTGTTTGAACAGAGCCAGACCCAACTGGCCAAGCTGAAGCCGGGCGCCATCGTCACCGGCGTCGTCGTGGAAGTCCGCAACGACGTGGTGGTGATCAACGCCGGCCTGAAGTCCGAAGGCATCGTGCCGATCGAACAGTTCCGGAACGACGCCGGCGAAATCGACGTGGGCGTGGGCGACGAAGTGAAAGTGGCCCTCGACTCGATCGAGAACGGCTTCGGCGAAACCGTCCTGTCGCGCGAGAAGGCCAAGCGCGCCATGGTGTGGGACGAGCTGGAGCAGGCGCTGGAGAAGAACGAAACCATCACCGGCCGCATCAGCGGCAAGGTCAAGGGTGGTTTCACCGTCGACATCAAGGACGTCCGCGCGTTCCTGCCGGGCTCGCTGGTCGACGTCCGTCCGGTCCGCGACCCGGGCTACCTGGAAGGCAAGGAGCTGGAGTTCAAGCTCATCAAGCTGGATCGCAAGCGCAACAATGTGGTCGTCTCCCGCCGCGCGGTGGTCGAGAGCGAGCATTCGGAAGAGCGCGAGCAGCTGATGGACAAGCTGCAGGAAGGCGTGGTGCTGAAGGGTGTGGTCAAGAACCTCACCGACTACGGCGCGTTCGTCGACCTGGGTGGCATCGACGGCCTGCTGCACATCACCGACATGGCGTGGAAGCGCGTGCGTCATCCGTCCGAAGTGGTCGAAGTCGGCCAGGAACTGGACGTCCGCGTGCTCAAGTACGACCGTGAGCGCAACCGCGTCTCGCTGGGCCTGAAGCAGCTGGGCGAGGATCCGTGGGACAACATCGCCCGCCGTTATCCGGCCAACAGCCGGGTGTTCGGCAAGGTCTCCAACGTCACTGATTACGGCGCGTTCGTCGAGATCGAGCCGGGCGTGGAAGGCCTGGTGCACGTGTCCGAGATGGACTGGACCAACAAGAACGTCAACCCGTCCAAGGTCGTGCAGGTCGGCGACGAAGTCGAAGTGATGGTGCTGGACGTGGACGAAGAGCGTCGCCGCATCTCGCTGGGCATGAAGCAGGTCGCCGCCAATCCGTGGGAAACCTTCGCGGCTACCCACAAGAAGAACGACAAGGTGTCCGGCCAGATCAAGTCGATCACCGACTTCGGCATCTTCATCGGCCTGGACGGCGGCATCGACGGCCTGGTCCACCTGTCCGACATCAGCTGGAACACCACCGGCGAAGACATCGTGCGCAACTTCAAGAAGGGCGACACGCTGGAAGCCGTGGTGCTGGCCGTTGACCCGGAGCGCGAGCGCATCAGCCTGGGCGTCAAGCAGTTGGAGCAGGATCCGTTCGGCCAGTACATGGCGGCGCATCCGAAGGGCTCGAAGGTCGAGGGCGTGGTGAAGGAAGTCGACGCCAAGGGCGCCGTGATCGAACTGGCCGACGGCATCGAAGGCTACGTGTCGGCTCGCGACATCGCCAACGAGCGCATCGACGACGCCAGCCAGCACCTGAAGGTCGGCGACAAGATCGAAGCCAAGTTCATCGGCATGGATCGCAAGGGCCGCACCCTGCAGCTGTCGATCAAGGCGAAGGACGAAGCCGAAATGCGCGAAGTGCTGGAGGAATACCAGTCCGCGTCGGGCGGCACCACCACGCTGGGCGCGCTGCTGCGTGCACAGCTGGACGGCAACAAGTCCGAGTAAGCCAAGCAAGTCCGTTGTAAGCAACACGAGCTTCCGGCCGGCCCGGGTCAATGACCCGGGCCGGTGCGGAACGTACCCGCCCGAAAGCCTGCGCGATGACCAAATCCGAACTCATCGAAATCCTGACCCGCCGCCAGCCGCACCTCAAGGCCGAAGACGTCGACCTGGCCGTGAAGGCGTTGCTGGAAATGATGGCCGGGGCGCTGGCGCAGGGCGATCGCATCGAAATCCGCGGGTTCGGCAGCTTCTCGCTGCACTACCGCCCGCCGCGCATGGGCCGCAACCCCAAGACCGGTGATTCGGTCGCCCTTCCGGCCAAGCATGTTCCCCACTTCAAGCCGGGCAAGGAGCTGCGCGAACGCGTCAGCGACGTCACCCCGGTGGAAGAAAGCGCGGACTGATTTTCAGGTTTTCGACGGCGTCAGGCAGGACCGGCGCGGGACGCCGGCCTCACGCCCGGCTGCGCACGGAGCCGGCGCTCGGCTAAGCTAGCCCCGACTGGCAAGCGCAGGGAGTCGCCCGATGAGTACCATCCGCCTGGTTGTCGCACTGGTTTTTCTCGCCGCCGGTTTGGTGATCGGCGTGCTCAATACCCAGCCGATCGTGCTGAAACTGCTGTTCACCGAAATTCCGACCTCTTCCGGCGTCGCGATCATCCTCTCGCTGCTGTTCGGCGTGCTCATCGGCGGCCTGATCGTCATGGCCACCATGGTGCTGCGGCTCTATGCGCGCCTGCGCAAGGCGAACAAGGTCCAGGCCTCCGCCGCTTCCTCCTCCCTCCCGCCAACTCCTGGCATGGGTCCCTGATCGATGGAATTCCTCAACGAGTGGTTCTGGTTCTTCCTGTTCCTGCCGCTGGCCGCGCTGAGCGGCTGGATCATCGGCCGGCGCGGCGGCCAGCGCCATGGCGACACCCAGGTCAGCCGTCTGTCCAGCACCTATTTCCGGGGCCTGAACTACCTGCTCAACGAACAGCCCGACAAGGCCATCGAGCTGTTCCTGCACATCGCCGAGCTGGACAAGGAAACCTTTGAAACCCAGGTCGCGCTGGGGCACCTGTTCCGCCGCCGCGGCGAAGTGGACCGGGCGATCCGCCTCCATCAGGGACTCGTGCAGCGTCCGGACCTGAGCGACCAGCAGAAGGTCCAGGCATTGCTCGCGCTGGGCGAGGACTACATGCGCTCGGGGCTGCTGGACCGGGCCGAGACCGTGTTCACCGACCTGGCCCGCATCGACCAGCGCGCGCCGCAGGCCCTCAAGCATCTGATCGGCATCTACCAGGCCGAGCGCGATTGGGAAAAGGCCATCGACAATGCGATGCGCTACGAGGAAGTGACCGGCGAGGCGATGGGCAAGCTGGTCGCGCAGTTCGAGTGCGAACTGGCCGAGCGTCACCGCACCGCCAACGATGTCACTGCGGCGCGCGCGGCGATTGCACGTGCCTACCAGGCCGACGCCGGCTGCGTGCGCGCGGGCATCCTGGAGGGGCGGCTGGAATCGGATGCCGGCAATCACGAGGCGGCCATCCGCGCCTACGAGCGCGCCGCGCGCCACGATCCCGACTATCTGCCCGAG
This sequence comes from Pseudoxanthomonas sp. 22568, assembly GCF_052044485.1. Classification (NCBI taxonomy): domain Bacteria; kingdom Pseudomonadati; phylum Pseudomonadota; class Gammaproteobacteria; order Lysobacterales; family Lysobacteraceae; genus Pseudoxanthomonas; species Pseudoxanthomonas sp. 22568. The sequence goes on along the minus strand of NZ_JBQENC010000003.1, from coordinate 325,099 downwards.
GTGCTGCCCGGGTTGCTTGCCAACTATGAGAAGGTGGGCGATCTCTCCGGTGCGCGGACGTTCCTGTCGGAAATGAGCGAGCACTACCGCGGCATCGCGCCGGTGCTGGCCCTCACCAAGCTGGTGGAAGGACAGGATGGCGTCGCCGCCGCGCGCGCCTACCTGGCGAGGCAGCTCAAGGATCGACCCTCGGTGCGGGGTGAGGCGGCCCTCATCGACCTGACCCTGGCCGAAGGCGCCGACCCGTCCGCGACCCTGCACGATCTCAAGCACATCACCGATCAGTTGCTGGTCCGCAATCCCAGCTACCGCTGCACCCGCTGCGGATTCGGCGCACGCACGCATCACTGGCAATGTCCCAGCTGCAAGGAATGGGGCAGCATCAAGCCTTTGCTGAACTACGCCGTCGTCTGATGCCCGGATTCATCCCCTGGCTGATGCTGCACTTCGTGGTGGCGGCGGCAAGTACCTGGCTGGCGCGCCGCTACGCGCTCCATCGCCGCCTGGTCGATCAGCCCGGCGAGCGCCGGAGCCATTCGATTGCCACGCCGCGAGGGGGCGGGATCGCCATTGTCGTGGCGCTGCTGCTGGCCGCGGCCGTGCTCGGCTGGCGGACGCCGGGGGAGCGCGAACTGTTCGCCGCGTTCGGAATCGGACTGGCGCTGGTTGCCGGCGTGGGCTGGTGGGACGACCACCGTCCGCTGCCGGCGTCCTGGCGGTTGCTGGCCCATCTGATCGCTGCCCTCGTGTTCGCCACCGCCCTGCATCGCCAGGGGGCGCCGGCATGGCAGGTACTGTTGGCCATCATCGCCATTGTCAGCCTGGTCAACGTCTGGAATTTCATGGACGGGATAGACGGCCTGGCCGCCAGCCAGGCGTTGATCGCCGGCCTGGCGGGCGCGTTCTTCCTGCCGGGCCCCTGGTCCTGGCTGGCGGCGGCCCTGTTCGCGGCATGTTGCGGTTTTCTGCCGTTCAACTTCCCCCGCGCCCGGATTTTCCTGGGAGATGTCGGCAGCGGAGCACTGGGATTCGCACTGGCGGCGCTCTTGAGCGTCGCCTCAAAGAATGCGGCAACGCCGCCAATGCTTTTGTTGCTGCCGCTGGCCGCGTTCCTTGTCGACGCCGGCTTCACGCTCGCTACGCGCATCCTTAACGGCGAGCGCTGGTGGACGCCGCATGTCACGCACGTCTACCAGCGCGCCGCCCGACGTTACGGTCACGTGGCCGTAACCTCGCTCTATGGCCTGTTCAGTGGTGTTACGCTCTTGTTAATGTGGATGCTGTCTAATGCCGGGGCCGGGTCCGGGCTCATTGCCTTGGTTGCTTGGTACGCATTCGCGCTTGCGCTCTGGGGATGGTCGCGCAAGGGATTGGCATAGGGTCAGGGAGGAGTTGCATGCAATCTTGGCGGGACCGGACGACGGCATTCCTACCGCGCCTGCTGGTGGCGACCCATGATTTGCTCATGGTGTGGCTGTGCTGGCAACTGCTGCACTTCGTGCGCTACGCCATGCTGCCCCAGTCGCCGGGTTATCCCCTCTGGTCGAACGAAATTGCCATCGTGGTCGCTGGCCAGGGGCTGGTGTTCTGGTGGATGGGTCTCTATCGAGGGCTGTGGCGCTTCGCCAGCCTGCCGGATCTCTGGAACATCGTGAAGGCGAGCGGCCTGGGCTTCCTGGCCATCGTCGTCGGACTGTTCTTCTACAACCGCTTCGGCTCCCTGCCACGGGCGGTGCTGGCGTTCTATCCGTTCGCGCTGGTGGCTTTCCTGGGCTTGCCGCGCCTGCTGTATCGGGCCTGGAAGGACCTGCAGACCAGCCGGCTGCATGAGAATGCATCGCGCGTGCTCGTCCTTGGCGCGGGCCGGGCGGGCGAGGCGCTGGTCCGGGAACTGCGCAGGACCGGCGTCTACCAGCCGATCGGCTTCCTGGACGACGCGGTCAAGCTGCATGGTTCCAAGCTGCTGGGGGTGCCCGTGCTGGGCAGCCTGGACCAGGCCGCCAGCGTCGCCCGCGAGAGCGCGGCGCGGATGCTCGTCATCGCGATGCCGTCGCTGGATGCGCCGAGCATGCAGCGGGTTGTCGCCATTTGTGAAAGTACCGGCCTGCCGTTCCGCATGGTGCCGAGGCTGATCAATGTCCTCGAGGGACATGCCATGCCGGGCGACCTCAAGGAGGTGGCCATCGAGGACCTGCTGGGCCGGAAATCGGTGACTCCGGACTGGAAGCTGATCCGTGGCTGGCTGGGGGGCCGGACCGTTCTGGTGACGGGCGCCGGCGGTTCGATCGGCTCCGAACTGTGCCGGCAATGCGCGCGCCATGGTGCCCAGCGCATCGCCCTGCTCGAAATCGACGAACTGGCCCTGATCACCATCCAGGCCGATCTGCGACGGGCGTTTCCGGATCTGGAGATCCTTCCCGTGCTGGGCAACTGCGGAGATCCCGCGGTTGTCGAACACGCGCTGGCGCTGGCCGAGCCGGATGCGGTCTTCCACGCCGCCGCCTACAAGCAGGTGCCGCTGCTGGAACAGCACCTGCGCGAAGCGGTAGGCAACAACGTGCTGGCCACCGATATGGTGGCCAAGGCCTGCCGTCGCAGCGGGGTAGGGACGTTCGTCCTGATCTCCACCGACAAGGCGGTGGATCCAGTCAACGTGCTGGGGGCGACCAAGCGGCTCGCCGAGATGGTTTGCCAGGCCACGGACGATGGCCATGCCGGTGGGACCCGGTTCGTCACCGTCCGCTTCGGCAACGTGCTGGATTCCGCCGGCAGCGTGGTCCCCCTGTTCCGCGAGCAGATCCGCAAGGGTGGGCCGGTGACGGTGACCGACCCGGAAGTGACCCGTTACTTCATGACGATTCCGGAGGCCAGCCAGTTGATCCTGCAGGCGGCCGCCGGCGCGGCGCATGCCGCCATCTATACGCTGGACATGGGCGAGGCCGTGCCCATCCGGCTGCTGGCCGAGCAGATGATCCGGTTGGCGGGCAAGCAGCCGGGCCGCGACATCGCCATCGTCTATACCGGCCTGCGCCCGGGCGAGAAGCTGCACGAGAACCTCTTCCACGCGGACGAGGCCTACCGGCCGACCTCCCATTCCAAGATCATGCAGGCCGAGGCGCGCACCGTGTCGGCCGATTTCATCGAACTGGCCTTGCAGCGCCTGCGGGCCGCCTATGGCCGCTACGATGTCGACGAGATGCAGGAGATCCTGCGCATCGCGGTACCGGAGTTCTCGCCGCTTGAACAATCTCTTGAACCCGCTTCGGCTACCATCGTGACCTTCCCCGCTCGAGAAGCCCGCAGGACCCGATGACCGGACGCATCCGCAAGGCCGTATTTCCCGTTGCAGGCCTGGGAACCCGTTTTCTTCCCGCCACCAAGACCGTTCCCAAGGAAATGCTGCCGATCATTGATCGGCCGCTGATCCAGTACGCCGTCGATGAAGCTATCGAAGCGGGCTGCGACACCCTGATCTTCGTCACCAACCGCTATAAGCACGCGGTGGCCGACTACTTCGACAAGGCTTACGAACTGGAGCAGAAGCTGGAGCGTGCCGGCAAGCACGAGCAGCTCGAACTGGTGCGGAATGTACTGCCCGAGGGCGTGCGCGCCGTATTCGTCACCCAGGCCGAAGCATTGGGACTTGGCCACGCAGTGCTGTGCGCCAAGCCCATCGTGGGCAACGAACCGTTCGCGGTCCTGCTGCCCGACGACCTCATCTGGAACCGGGGCGCGGGCGCGCTGAAACAGATGGCCGATGCCGCCGAGGCGACCGGCGCCAGCATGATTGCGGTGCAGGACGTGGCCCGCGAACAGACCGGTAGCTATGGCATCGTCGCCACGGATGCGTTCTCGGGCCGATCCGGCCGGATCAACGCCATCGTCGAAAAGCCCAAGCCCGAGGTCGCACCGAGCACGCTGGCGGTGGTGGGGCGCTACGTTCTTGATGGCGGGATTTTCGACCTGCTGGAGAACACCACGCCGGGAGCCGGCGGGGAAATCCAGCTGACCGACGCCATCGCGACCCTGCTCGCGCAGAAGCCGGTCCATGCCTACCGTTTCCAGGGCACGCGCTTCGACTGCGGTACCCACATCGGCCTCATCGAGGCCACCATCCGCTATGCGCTGGATCATGAAAAACTGAGCGATGCGGCGCGCAGCATGATGCAGGATGCGCTGAGCGAGCTGGGCGTGACCGATCTGGAGTAGGGCGCGGGTGGACGCCTGAAACACGGACAAAAGAATGGCGCCTGATGGCGCCATTCCTCTTTTCGGCAGTAGCGGGGGCGTCTCAGAGCGACTCGAAGATGCCGGCGGCGCCCATGCCGGTGCCGATGCACATCGTCACCATGCCGTACTTCTGCTGGCGACGGCGCAGGCCATGGACGATGGTGGCGGTACGAACCGCACCGGTCGCGCCCAGCGGATGCCCCAGCGCGATGGCGCCGCCCAGCGGGTTGATCTTGGCCGGGTCGAGTTCACTGTCGCGGATGACCGCAAGCGCCTGCGCGGCGAAGGCTTCATTGAGCTCGATCCAGTCCAGTTGATCCTTGCTCAGGCCGGCCTGCTTCAGCGCCTTCGGAATCGCGGCGATCGGGCCGATACCCATCACTTCCGGACGCACGCCGGCAACCGAGAAGCTGACGAAGCGCGCCAGCGGCGTCAGCCCGTAGTCCTTGATCGCCTGTTCGGAAGCGAGCAGCACCGCGCCGGCGCCATCGCTCATCTGCGAGGAGTTGCCGGCGGTCACGCTGCCGCCGAACTGGCCGTTGCGGAACACCGGGCGCAGCTTGGCCAGGCCTTCCAGCGAGGTATCCGCGCGCGGGCCCTCGTCGTTCTCGACCAGCAGCTTCTTCAGGCGAATGGTGTTGCCCGCCAGATCCGGCAGGTGCGACAGGACCTCATAGGGCGAGATCTCGCTATTGAATTCGCCCGCGGCGATGGCCGCCAGCGCTTTCTGGTGGGAGGCGAGGGCGAAGGCATCCTGTTCTTCGCGCGAGACCTTCCATTCCTCGGCGACCTTCTCGGCAGTGATGCCCATGCCATAGGCGATGGCGACGTGGTCGTCCTTGAACACTGACGGCGACAGCGCGACCTTGTTGCCCATCATCGGCACCATCGACATCGACTCGGTGCCGCCCGCCAGCATCAGGTCGGCGTTGCCCAGCCGGATCTGGTCGGCGGCCATCGCCACCGCCTGCAGGCCGGACGAGCAGAAACGATTGATGGTCTGCGCGGCGATGGTATTGGGGAGGCCGGCCAGCAGTACGCCGATGCGGGCCACGTTCATGCCTTGCTCGCCTTCCGGCATCGCGCAGCCGATGATGGCGTCATCGATGCGGTTGACGTCGATGCCCGGCGCCTGCGCGATGACCGACTTCAGCACATGCGCGAGCATGTCGTCGGGACGGGTATTGCGGAACACGCCCTTGGGTGCCTTGCCGACCGGGGTGCGGGTGGCGGCGACGATGTAGGCGTCCTGGATTTGCTTGCTCATTTGGCTTTCTCCGAAAGCCGGGAATGGGGAATCGAGAATCGGGAATCGCGAAACTGGTTTCCGCTTGTTCCCGTCATTTCCCTCTGCCGGCAATGTTAGTGAAGGTATGGAGAGGGGACCCGCTTTCACGATTCCCCATTCCCCATTCCCGAATCTCAGTTCCTAAGCGGCTTGCCGGTCTTCAGCATGTGCGCGATGCGGGCCTGGGTCTTTTCCTGCTGGGCCAGTTCGACGAAATGCTTGCGCTCCAGCGCCAGCAGCCATTCCTCGTCGACCAGCGCGCCGCGATCCACTTCGCCGCCGCACAGCACGGTGGCGATGCGGGTGGCGATTTCATAGTCGTATTCGCTGATGAAACGGCCTTCCAGCATGTTGACCAGCAGCATCTTGAACGTGGCGATGCCGACGTCGCCGGCGACCTGGATGCGGCGTGCCGGCAGCGGCGGACGATAGCCGCTCTCGGCCAGTGCCAGCACCTGCTGCTTGGCGATATGCAACTGCTCGTAGGCGTTGAACACGACAAGGTCGTTCGCCCGCATGAGGCCCAGTTCCTTGGCGTCGACGGCTGAAGCCGAGACCTTGGCCATGGCCACCGTCTCGAACGTGCGCTTGAGTTCGGCGAACACGTCTCCGCCCGGTCCGGCCGCCTGCGAGGCGCGTACCGCGATTTCCTTCAGGCCGCCGCCGGCAGGCAGCAGGCCCACGCCCGCTTCGACCAGGCCGATGTAGCTTTCCAGCGAAGCCACGGTGCGGGCGCTGTGCATCTGGAACTCGCAGCCACCGCCCAGCGCCAGGCCGCGCACCGCGGCCACGACCGGCACCAGCGAGTACTTGATGCGCTGGCTGGTGGCCTGGAAGTTGGCGACCATGGCCTCGAACTCGGCAATCTTTCCGGCCTGCAGGGCGCCGAGCGCTCCGGCCAGATCGGCACCGGCGGAGAAAGGCTCCTTTGGTTGCCAGATCACCAGGCCCTTGAACTTCTGCTCGGCGATGGCCACGGCCTGCTGCACGCCTTCCAGCACGGCATCGGACACGGTGTTCATCTTGGTCTTGAAGCTGACCACGCCCACGCCGTCGCCATCGGTCCACAGGCGCACGCCGTCGTTCTCGAACACCGTCTCGCCCTGTGGGAAGGATTCGCCCAGCAGCGGGTCCGGGAAGCGCTGGCGGCGATACACCGGCAGCGCCGAACGCGGCAGTTTGGCGTTGCGCGCCGGGCTGTAGCTGCCGTCGGCGGCATGCACGCCTTCGCGACCATCGAATACCCAGTCCGGCAGCGGCGCATTGCTCATGCTCTTGCCGGCAACGATATCGTCGGCGATCCACTGGGCGACCTGCTTCCAGCCGGCGGCCTGCCAGGTCTCGAACGGACCCAGCGACCAGCCGTAGCCCCAGCGGATGGCCAGGTCGACGTCGCGTGCGGTTTCGGCGATGTCGGCCAGGTGGAAGGCGCTGTAATGGAACAGGTCGCGGAACACGGCCCACAGGAACTGTGCCTGCGGATGCTGGCTCTCGCGCAAGCGGGCGAACTTCTCGGCCGGGTTCTTCAGCTTGAGGATCTCGACCACTTCCGGTGCCGCGGCACGGTCGGCGGGACGGTAGTCCTGCTTTTGCAGATCCAGCACCACGATGTCCTTGCCGACCTTGCGGAAGATGCCGGCCCCGGCCTTCTGGCCGAGCGCGCCCTTGGCGATCAGCGCATCCAGCCATGCCGGCGACTTGAAGTAGGCGTGCCAGGGATCCTCGGGGAGGGTATCGGCCATGGTCTTGATGACGTGGGCCATGGTGTCCAGGCCGACCACATCGGAGGTCCGGTAGGTGGCCGACTTGGGGCGACCGACGAGCGGCCCGGTCAGGCCGTCGACTTCATCGAAGCCCAGGCCGAACTGCTGGGTGTGGTGGATGGTGGCCAGGATCGAGAACACGCCGATGCGGTTGCCGATGAAGTTCGGGGTGTCCTTGGCGTAGACCACGCCCTTGCCCAAGGTGGTGGTCAGGAAGGTTTCCAGGCCTTCCAGCACGGTGCCGTCGGTGGTCCTGGCCGGGATCAGTTCGGCCAGGTGCATGTAGCGCGGCGGGTTGAAGAAATGCACGCCGCAGAAACGATGGCGAAGTTGTTCCGGCAGTACTTCGGCCAGCTTGTTGATGCCCAGGCCCGAGGTGTTGCTCGCCAGCACCGTGTGCTCGGCGACGAACGGGGCGATTTTCTTGTAGAGGTCCTGCTTCCAGTCCATCCGTTCGGCGATGGCCTCGATGATCAGGTCGCAGTCCTTCAGCTGGTCCAGCCCGGTATCGTAATTGGCCGGGCTGATCGCCTCGGCCAGCGTCTTGCTGGCGAGCGGGGCGGGGCTCAGCTTGCCCAGGTTGGCGATGGCCTTGAGGACAACGCCGTCGGGGTGGCCTTCCTTCGCGGCCAGGTCGAACAGCACCGTATCGACGCCGGCGTTGGTCAGGTGGGCGGCGATCTGCGCGCCCATCACGCCGGCACCGAGCACGGCCGCCTTGCGCACAAGCAATGGATTGGACATTTCGGGAATCCTTGGATGTCAGGGGGTTATTTGACGTGGTCGGCGCGCAGGCCGGCCTCGGCGAAACGGATGAGTTCGCGGGCGGCCCGCTCACGGTGCACCGCCTCGGTGACACCATGGGGACGCTTGATGAGCCCGAAGTCCGCCATGGCATAGGTCAGCGCGCCGGACAGGAAATCCAGCCGCCAGTACAGCTCTTCCTTGCTCAGGCCGGGCACGCAGCCGGCGATGGCCTTGCCAAACTCGCGCAGGACATGGCCATAGTGGTCTGACAGGAACTTGCGCAGGCCGTCGTTCTTCTCGGCATAGGCGCGGGCGATGACCCGGACGAAGGCCCCGCCGCCGTGGCGGTCCTGGGCCAGGGCCAGGGCGGGCTCGACGAACGCGGCCAGGATCGGCTCCAGTTCGCCCGGATGCTGCTCCAGGGCGGCCCGAAGCTGGCCCAGCCGCTGGCCGCTCATTTCGTCCATGCGTCGCCGGAAGACCTCGTTGACAAGGTTTTCCTTGGAGCCGAAGTGGTAATTGACGGCGGCGATGTTGACGTCGGCCCGGCTGGTCACCTGCCGCAGGGAGGTGCCGGCAAAGCCGAACTGGGCGAACAGTTCCTCGGCGGCGCCGAGGATGCGCTCCTTGGTGGAGAAGTGGGGGGTGTTGCCCATGCGGTCGGCCCTGCTAATCAAACGCTTGTTTGATTGTCCATCCGCTCACGTATGGTTGTCATGTTGCCTTGCAGCAATCCGGCCTCCGGCCAGGTGCGCAATTGCGGCCAATACGTTAGAATCTCGCTCCGCAATTCAGGCTAAGCCCGTGTTTCGACGCGGGTTTTTTCATGTTAACCTTGGGCCGAAAGTGGCCCGCCCAACGGAGAAATCCCCATGGCGCTGGAGCGCACCCTGTCGATCGTCAAGCCCGATGCCGTTGCCAAGAACGTCGTCGGCGAAATCTATGCCCGTTTCGAAAAGGCCGGTCTCAAGATCGTCGCCGCGAAGATGAAGCACCTGTCGCGTCGCGAGGCCGAAGGTTTCTATGCCGTGCATCGCGAGCGTCCGTTCTTCAACGCGCTGGTCGAATTCATGATCTCCGGTCCGGTCGCCATCCAGGTGCTGGAAGGCGAGAACGCGGTGCTCAAGCATCGCGAGATCCTCGGCGCCACCAATCCGAAGGAAGCCGCGCCGGGCACCATCCGCGCCGACTTCGCCGACTCCATCGACGCCAATGCGGCGCACGGTTCGGATTCGGTCGAGAACGCGAACATCGAGATCGCGTACTTCTTCGCCGCCACCGAAGTGTTCTCGCGCTGAGCCAGCGATGAGCAGCCACGAACTCGCGCCGATTGAACTGAAGCTGGCCGCGGATGCGCAGCCGGCGGTGATCGGCGCGGGCGTGCCTGCGAAACAGAACCTGCTGGACCTCGATCGGGACGGCATGGAGCGTTTCTTCGTCGAACAACTCGGCGAGCAGAAATTCCGCGCCCACCAGGTGATGAAGTGGATTCATCACCGCTACGTCACCGATTTCGAGCAGATGACCGATCTCGGCAAGAACCTGCGCGCGAAGCTGCAGGAACATGCCGAGGTCGTCGTCCCGGGCATCGTGTTCGACAAGCCCTCCGCCGACGGCACCCACAAATGGCTGCTGGGCATGGGCGTTGACGGCAAGAATGCCGTCGAAACCGTCTACATCCCGGACAAGAACCGCGGCACGTTGTGCGTGTCCTCGCAGGTGGGCTGTGGCCTCAACTGCACGTTCTGCTCCACCGCGACCCAGGGGTTCAACCGCAACCTGACCACCGCCGAGATCATCGGCCAGGTCTGGATTACCGCGCGCCACCTGGGCAACGTGCCGGCGCAGAACCGTCGCCTCACCAACGTGGTGATGATGGGCATGGGCGAGCCCCTGCTCAATTTCGACAACGTCGTGCGTGCGATGAACATCATGCGCGACGATCTGGGCTACGGCCTGGCCAGCAAGCGCGTGACCCTGTCGACGTCCGGACTGGTGCCGATGATCGATCGGCTTTCGACCGAAACCGACGTCTCGCTCGCGGTCTCGCTGCATGCACCCAACGATGCGCTGCGCGAGCAATTGGTGCCGCTCAACCGTAAGTATCCGATCGCTGAATTGATGGCGTCGTGCGCGCGCTACCTGCGGGCCAACAAGAAGCGCGACTCGGTGACCTTCGAGTACACGCTGATGAAGGGCGTCAACGATCAGCCCGAGCATGCGCGCCAGCTCGCCCAGTTGATGCGCAAGTTCAGCAACGCGACCCAGCTCAAGGATGCGGGCAAGGTCAACCTGATTCCGTTCAACCCCTTCCCGGGCACGCGCTACGAGCGTTCGGGCGAGGAAGACATCCGCGCCTTCCAGAAGCTGTTGCTGGACGCGCATGTATTGACCATGGTCCGGCGGACCCGCGGCGACGACATCGATGCGGCCTGCGGACAGCTGAAGGGGCAGGTGATGGATCGCACCCGTCGCCAGGCCGAGTTCCGCCGCCAGTTGCAGGAACAGGGCATCGGTGATGCGGCGGCATAAGCCCTGGCTGCTGCTGCTGGCCCTGGTGCTGGTGGCGACCGGCTGCAGCCGGCTGACCTTCATAAGACCCAAGATGGAACGCAAGGACGGCGAGCAGATCGCGCCGACCTACCAGGTCAGCGACAGCGCCGAGACCAAGCGCCGGATGGAAGTCGAACGTGCCCTGGCCCTGGCGACCCAGCGGCTGCAGGCCGGCGACCTCGATGTCGCCGAGCGCGGCGCCCGGGCCGCGATGAAGGCCGATCCCCAGTCCGCCGACGCGCAGACCATCCTGGCCGTCGTGGCCGAGCAGCGCGGCCAGGCCAAGGCTGCGGGCGAGCATTACCGGCGGGCCACCGAACTGGCACCGGGGCGGGGCGCCGAGCAGAACAACTACGGTGCCTGGCTCTGCTCGAACGGCTATCCGGCCGAATCGCTGGTGTGGTTCGACCGCGCACTGCAGGACAGCGAGTACGAGACCCCGGCCGCGGTGCTCGCCAACGCCGGCGGTTGCGCCGACAAGGCGGGGCAGCGCGAGCGGGCCGAGCGCGATCTGCGTCAGGCGCTGGCGCTGGATCCGCGCAATGCCTTCGGGCTGCTTTCCATGGCCGAACACGAGTACCGCGCCGGGCGTTATTTCGAAGCCCGGGCGTTCGTCGAACGCAGGCTGGCGGCTGCACCCGCCAGCGCCGACGTGCTAAAACTTGCATCACAAATCGAAGAAAGACTCGGCGACAGGACTGCTGCCGGTCGATATGTTCAGCAACTTCGGGCGGAGTTCCCCGACGCGTCAGACGCTCAAACTGGGGGAAAGGCAGAACAATGACGGGTTCCAACTCGATTGATACGCAGCGCCTGCAGGGCTGCGGCGCGTTCCTGCGGGATGCGCGCGAGAAGGCGGGTCTCAGCCTGCAGGACGTGGGGAATCGGCTGAAGATGCCGCTCAAGGTGCTGCAGGCCCTGGAAGGGGAACAGTGGTCGCAGCTCGGGGCACCGGTGTTCGTCCGCGGGCAACTGCGCAGCTATGCGCGGCTGCTGAAGGTCGACATCGATCCCTTCCTGGCGCAGGCCGACCTGGAAACCGTCCGTCCGGCGGAACTGGTGAGCCACAGCTACACGCCCAAGGCGCAGCGCCTGTTCGAAAGCGCCAAGCGGCGGGCCGTGTACGTGGTCATCACCGCGGTCATCGCCACGCCGGTATGGATGGCGACCCGGCCGCACCTGGGTGGCAACGGCGGCCAGACCACCGCATCGCTGGACGTGATCCCGCAGAAACCGGCCGCCACGGGGACCGCGGGTGGTACCGCGACACCCGCGCAGCGTCCGGCCGCGACGCCTTACGTGGCTTCGTTGACGCCACCCATCAGCCGGGCACCGGAGGCAGCGCTCAGCCTGGTGTTCAAGGGCGACAGCTGGGTCCAGATCGTCGCTCCGGATGGCAGCGGCATCGAGCAGGCCCTGCTGAAAGCGGGGGACCAGCGCAGCTATCCAGCCGGCCAGGTCGGGCGGATTGTCCTGGGCAACGCGGCGGCGGTCGAGGTTCAGCAAGCCGGTAGTACGGTGGACCTGACGCCGTACCGGCGCGCGAATGTCGCGCGCTTTACGGTATCCTCTGACGGTTCCCTCGCACCGGTCGCCGACTGACCCGAGCGCGGGTTTGTCCAACCAAAATCAAGACCCCGCTCGGACGGGGCGAGAGTACGCATGGCGATTGATGATCTGCTCGACGAGCACGAACAGGGCGAACGCGTCCGCAGTTGGCTGAGGAACAATGGCGCCGGATTGATTGGTGGCGTCGCGCTGGGACTGGCGGTGATTTTCGGCGGCCAGTGGTGGCAGAAGAACCGCCAGCAGCAGGACGAGCAGGCCAACCTGAATTACGAGAAGGCGATCGACGGCATTGCCGCCAACGATCTGAAGAAGGCCGAAGCGGCGGTCGCCTCGCTGGGCGGCAAGGACGGGGTCTATGGCGACCTGGCCGCGCTGCAGCTGGCCAAGGCCCAGGTGGACGCCGGACAACGCGATGCCGCCATCACCACGTTGCGGGCGATCCAGGCCGATTCCTCCCTTCATGCCATTGTCCAGCAGCGGCTGGCGCGACTGCTGGTGGACGCCGGCAAGCACGATGAGGCCTTGAAGCTGCTGGCCGATGCCAAGGATTCGACCAGCCTGGAGATCCGTGGCGACGCGCTGATGGCCGGCGGCAAGCAGGCCGAGGCGCGCGATGCCTATACCAAGGCGCTGACCAGTCTCGACGTGGCCTCGCCGCAGCGCCGCCTGGTGGAACTGAAACTGACCGACGCGGGCGGCACTCCGCCGAAGACCGGAGAGTCTGCATGATGGCGAGGAACGCAACGGGCAAGCGGTTGCTGGCGGTGGCGGCACTGGTGCTGGTCCTGTCGGGCTGCAGCACCATCAAGGGCTGGTTCGGCGGAAACAAGAAGGACGAGAAGCCGACCGAGCCGGCCGAACTGGTCGAGTTCACCCCGTCGGTGGAAGTGGCCAAGGTCTGGAGCGCCAACGTGGGCAAGGGCGAGGATCGCCTGGGCCTGCAGCAGGCACCCGTGGTCGCCGATGGCCGGGTATATGCGGCCGCCGTCGAAGGCGGCGTGCGTGCGCTCGACCTGCAGACCGGCAAGGAAGTCTGGCATTTCAAGCCGGAGAAGACCCGGGCCGGCGATGCCGCCCAGCCCGATCAGGTCGCCGAGGAACCGGCGCAGGGCGAAGAGGAAACCAAGGCCGCCAAGCGCGCCCGCAAGGAAGCCGCCAAGCTGGCCAAGAAGGCGGCCAAGCGCAAGATCGAATGGCGCTTCTCCGGCGGTCCCGGCGCGGGCGACGGGCTGGTCGTGATCGGCACGCTGGACGGCCGCGTGATCGCGCTGGACGCCAGCAACGGCACCGAAAAGTGGCGCGCCAAGGTGCCCAACGAGGTCATCACGGCACCGGCGATCGGCCAGGGCTATGTGCTGGTGCGAACCAATGACGGCCGGGTGAGCGCGTTCGACGCCGCCAGCGGCGAACGCCGCTGGTTCTGGACCAGCGAACTGCCCAGCCTGACCGTGCGTGGCAATGCGCCGGTGACGCTGGGGCCGGGCGTGGTGTTCGTCGGCAACGACGACGGCACGGTCGCGGCGCTGTCGCTGCGTGATGGTCGCCAGGTCTGGAGCCAGACCGTGGGCAGCCCGGATGGTCGCAGCGAGCTGGATCGCATGGCGGACGTCGACGGTCCGCCGGTACTGGACGGCACCACCCTGTTCGCCACCAGCTACAAGAAGGAAACCGTCGCCATCGAGGGTCCCAGCGGGCGGCCGCTGTGGCAGCGTGACAACGGTGGCCCGGGTGGCCTGGGCGTGACCAGCAGCCATGTCGTTGTCGCCGATCAGGGCGGCACGGTGTGGGGCCTGGACCGCTACAGCGGCAACGCCACCTGGTCCAACCCGAAAATGCTCCGTCGCTCGCTGACCGCGCCGTCGATTCATGGCGACTTTGCGGTGGTGGGTGATTTCGACGGCTACGTGCATTGGCTGAAGCTCGACAATGGCGAGGAAGCCGCGCGCGCGCGCGCCGGCGGCAAGGCCATCCGCGCCAAGCCGGTGGTGGCCGACGGCATCCTGCTCATCCAGAACGTCGAGGGCGAGCTGACCGCGTTCCGCTTCAAGTAAGCCAGCGCGGTGCCGAACCAGGGCGGTCCGGAGCGAATGCACCGGGCCGCTTTTCGTTTACGAGTTCCCTTTTCCGGGCCGGCTCGGCATCATGCGGAACCGGCCCGGCAGGAGCCGGAAGGCTTCGGCCCCGCCGCCCTTCATCCCCGTATTCCTGCCTTCCCATCCTTTTCCGGTTCAATCCATGCTTCCGCTCGTCGCCCTGGTGGGCCGTCCCAATGTCGGTAAATCGACGCTGTTCAATGCGCTGACCCGCAGCCGCGACGCCCTGGTCCACGACCAGCCGGGCGTGACCCGCGACCGCCACTACGGCGTCTGCCGACCCGATGCGGAGCAGTCCTTCGTGGTGGTCGATACCGGCGGCATCGCCGGTGAGGAAGAAGGCCTGGCCGGAGCGACCGCGCGGCAGGCGCGCGCGGCGGCCGAGGAGGCGGATCTGGTGCTTTTCATCGTCGATGGCCGCGAGGGGCCGTCGGCGCTGGACGATGACATCCTGCGCTGGTTGCGCAAGGCGGCACGGCCGACCCTGCTGGTAATCAACAAGATCGACGGTGTGGACGAACCGGGTGCGCGCGCCGAGTTCGCCCGCTACGGCTTCGATGACGTGATGACGATCTCCGCCGCGCACCGGCAGGGCATCGATGATCTGCTCGAACAGGTGTTGGAGCGATTGCCGGAAGAGGGCGAAGCCGAAACCCTCGACAACGATCCCAACCGGATGCGGGTGGCGTTCGTTGGCCGTCCCAACGTGGGCAAGTCGACCCTGGTCAACCGCCTGCTGGGCGAGGAGCGGATGATCGCTTCCGAGGTTCCGGGGACCACCCGCGATTCGATCGCGGTGGACCTGGAGCGCGACGGGCGCCAGTACCGGCTGGTGGACACCGCCGGCCTGCGCCGCAAGTCGCGCGTCGACGAGGCGGTCGAGAAGTTCAGCGTGGTCAAGACCCTGCAGGCCATCGAGCAGTGCCAGGTCGCGGTGCTGTTGCTGGACGCCAGCGAAGGCGTCACCGATCAGGATGCCAGCGTGCTGGGCGCCATCCTCGACGCCGGCCGCGCGCTGGTCGTGGCGATCAACAAGTGGGACGGGCTGACCACCTACCAGCGCGAGCAGGCCGAAGCCCTGCTGTCGCGCAAGCTGAATTTCGTCGAATGGGCCGAGGCGGTGCGCATTTCCGCCAAGCACGGTTCCGGCCTGCGCGAACTGTTCCGTGCCATCCATCGCGCGCATGCCTCGGCCACCCGCGAATTCGCCACCAGCGAGATCAACAAGGCGCTGGAGGTGGCATACGAGTCCAATCCGCCGCCGAGCATCCGCGGCCATGTCTCCAAGCTGCGCTACGTGCATCCGGGCGGCAGCAATCCACCGACCTTCGTCGTCCACGGCACCCGCCTGAAGGTGTTGCCGGATTCGTACAAGCGCTATCTGGAGAACTTCTTCCGCAAACGCTTCAAGCTGGTCGGCACGCCGGTGCGGTTCGTGTTCAAGGAAGGCACCAACCCTTACGAGGGCAAGAAGAACGAGCTGACCGATCGCCAGATCGCGCGCAAGCGCCGGTTGATCCGGCACGTCAAGCGCGGCAAGTAGGCCATTCCCGGCATGCCTGCGGACATTCCCGGCCGGCTCGCGTTCGATGAAGCGCTGGCGATCGTCCGCACGGTGGCCATGGCGCGTGCGCTCGGGGCCGAACGCGTCCCGGTCCGCCGCGCCGAAGGCCGGATCCTGGCGGAACCCATCACCGCGCCCATCGCGCTGCCGCCATTCGACAACAGCCGGATGGACGGATTCGCGCTGCGTCATGCCGATCTTGCCGGCGCCGGACAGCCGCCGCGCCTGCGCATCGCCGGCGAACAATACGCCGGTGCCGGCCTGGGTGATGCGGCGATCGCCGCGGGCACCTGCGTCCGCATCACCACTGGCGCGGCGCTGCCGGCCGACGCGGACATGGTCGTCATCAAGGAAGATGTCCGTGAGGACGGCGGGTGGATTGAACTGGCGGATGTGCCGGTCGTGGGAGCGGACATCCGGCGCGCGGGCGAGGATGTCGCGGCCGGGGAACCGATCCTGGCCGCGGGACAGGTGCTGAGCCCGGTCCGGGCCAGCCTGCTGGCGGCCCTGGGCATCGCGGATGTCGCGGTGAGGCGACGGCCGACGGTGGCGGTGTTCACCACCGGCGATGAACTGGTCGAACCGGGGATGCCGCTGCCGCCGGGGCGCATCTACAACAGCAATCGCGAACTGCTGATGGGATTGCTCCGTCAGCAAGGACTCGAACCGACCGCGTGGCCGACCCTGCCGGACGACCCCGAACGGGTCCGCAGCCAGTTGGAAGACGCCGCGTCGGCATTCGATGTCGTGCTGACCTGCGGCGGGGTTTCCGCCGGCGAGAAGGATTTCCTGCCCGGTTTCCTCGCCGGCAGCGGGCGGATCCATTTCTGGAGGGTGCGGATGAAGCCGGGCATGCCGGTCCTGTTCGGCGAACGGGAACAGGCGGTATTCCTGTCGTTGCCGGGCAATCCGGTCTCGGTGCTGGCGACCTTCCTTGCGCTGGGCGTTCCGCTGCTGGACGGCCTGCAAGGTCGAAGCGAAGCCCGGCCACGCTGGCATGCGCGACTGGCTGCGCCCTGGCGGAAAAACCATGTTCGCCACGAGTTCCTGCGAGGCCGGCTGCAACCGGATGCGGATGGGGTGCTGCGCGTGGTTCCGAACGCCGCCGATGCCTCGCATCGACTGCGTGGCGCCGCCGACAGCAACGCGCTGATCGTGCTGCCGGAAGGCGAGCGCGAGTACGCCGTGGACGACGTGGTGGAAATCCTGCCGTACTGACCGGCGCGGACGCCGGCGTCGGCGAACTGCGCGATAATCCGCGCATGGACATCCGTGAAATCACCCCGGCACAGGTGCGCGAACATCTGTCCCACGGCGCCGTCTTCATCGACGTGCGCGAGGAACACGAGCGGGTGGGCGGCCAGGCCGAAGGCGCCATCGGCGTGGCCAAGGGCGACCTGCTGGCCGACCCGTCCCGCCATCTTCCCGATCCGCAACGCGAGGTCGTGCTGATCTGCCAGCGCGGCGGTCGCTCGATGGATGCGGCCAGGTCGTTGCAGGCGGCCGGCTATGCGCGATTGCTGTCGGTCGCCGGCGGAACCAGTCGCTGGATCGCCGATGGGTTGCCGGTGGTCAAGCCGCAACTCGACGCGGAAGCCGCCGATTTCTACGACCGCTACTCGCGCCACCTGCTGTTGCCGGAAGTCGGGGTGGAAGGGCAGCGTCGCCTGCGCGAGGCGCGGGTACTGATGATCGGGGCCGGGGGCCTGGGCTCGCCGGCCGGTTATTACCTGGCTGCGGCCGGCATCGGCCACCTGCGCATCGCCGACGATGACGTCGTCGATCGCAGCAACCTGCAGCGGCAGATTCTCCATACCGAGGCGCGCATCGGCCAGGCCAAGGTCGATTCCGCGCAGGCCACGCTCAACGCGCTCAATCCCGGCACCCGGATTGAAGCGGTGCAGGAACGGGTCACTTCGGCCAACGTCGAGCGCCTGCTGGAAGGCGTGGACGTGGTGCTGGACGGCGCCGACAACTTCCCGGTGCGCTATCTGCTCAACGACGCCTGCGTGAAGCTGGGCAAGCCGCTCGTCTACGGCGCGGTGCAACGTTTCGAGGGGCAGGTGAGCGTGTTCGATGCGGGCCGCCATCGCGGACAGGCGCCGTGCTACCGCTGCCTGTTCCCGGAACCGCCACCGCCGGAATTCGCCCCCAACTGCGCCGAGGCCGGCGTGCTCGGCGTCCTGCCGGGGGTCATCGGACTGCTCCAGGCCACCGAGGTGATCAAGCTGCTGCTGGGCGCGGGCGAACCGCTGAGCGGGCGGCTGCTGCATTTCGATGCGCTCGGCATGCGGTTCCGCGAGACCCGTCTGCGCGCCGATCCGCATTGCCCGGTCTGTGCGCCCGGCGTGGCGTTCCCCGGCTACATCGACTACGCCAGGTTCTGCGGGGTGGGGTGATCGCGCACCACCGCGATAGCGCGATGGCGCCGCGGGTTCAACGGGTGTAACCGGAAGAGGAGGGCGGCTGGGCATGCGGCGAAATCTGCGACTCCAGCCAGTCGACGAACAGCCGCAGCAGCCGTGACTGGCGCCGGCGCGGGGGATACAGCACCGCGATCGGCAGGCTGGGCGGCTGGAAGCCGGGGATGAGGATTTCCCGCAGTTCGCCGCGCGCAATCAGGTGCGCCACGTCGTAGCGCGGTACCTGGATGACGCCCAGCCCGGCCAGGCAGCAGGCGATGTAGGCCTCCGCGTTGCTCACCGCCACGCGTCCATGCATGGCCAGCTCGTGCGTGCGCCCGTGCCGGTCGTCGAGGTACTCCCAGAGTTCCGGCTTGCCTGCGGCGACGCGGCCGAAATGGACCGCGGGCAACAGGGCCAGTCCTTGCAGATCGGTGGGCATGCCGTGTTCGGCCAGCAATGCGGGGCTGGCGCAGGTGGTCTGCGGCAACCGGCCCAGTGGGCGGCTGGCCAGATCCTGCTCACCTGATTCGCCCACCCGCAGCACGCAGTCGATGCCTTCCTCCAGCAGATCGCTGAACTTGTCAGTGCTGCCCAGTTCCAGGCGGACATCCGGGTAGCGGCGCAGGAAGTCGGGCAGCGCCGGCGCAATCAGGCGGCGGGCGATGCGCGCCGGCACCTCCACCCGCAGCAGCCCTTCGGGCGGCTGTTCGGCGCGGAACAGGCCATCGACCTCGGTGGCCTCCGAGAGCAGGCGGCCGGCGCGTTCGTACAGCAGTTCGCCCTCGCCGGTCAGGCGGACCCGGCGGGTGGTGCGCTGGAACAGGCTCACGCCCAGCCGCTCCTCCAGTTTCTGGATGGCGGCGGACACCGAAGAGGTCGCCAGGCCCAGGCCGTCAGCGGCGCGGGTGAAGCTGCCGGTCTCGGCCACGCGCTGGAAGATCGCCAGGGATTGGAGCAGGTCCATGATCGATTGTTCGGTCGCGCCGAAAAGACTTTGAGATTCCGCTCTGTTTATCAGAGAAATCCGAGAATTCAAACTGCCGGCTCCCCTCACTCCTGGAGCACGTCATGAGCCATTCCCTGCAAGGCAAGGTCGCCGTGATCGCCGGCGGCGGCAAGAACCTGGGCGCCCTGATTGCCCGCCAGTTCGCGGAAGCGGGCGCAGCGGGCATCGTCATCCACTACAACAGCGATGCTTCCCGCGCCGACGCCGAGCGCACGGCCAACGAGCTGAAAGCCGGCGGCACCGATGCCATCCTGTTCCAGGGCGATCTGTCGGTGGTCGGCAACAATGTCGAACTGTTCGAGCGCGCCGTGCAGCACTTCGGTCGCGCGGACATCGCGGTCAATACCGCTGGCGTGGTCATCAAGAAGCCGATCCTGGAGGTCACGGAAGACGACTACGACCGCAGTTTCGCCGCCAACTCGAAAGCGGCCTTCTTCTTCATCCAGCAGGCCGGCAAGTCGCTGTCGGACGGCGGCAAGATCGTCACCATCGTCAGTTCGTTGCTGGCCGCCTATACCCCGTTCTATGCGGTCTATCCGGGCAGCAAGGCGCCGGTGGAACACTACACCCGCGCCGCCTCCAAGGAATTCGGCGCACGCGGCATCTCGGTGAACGCGATCGGCCCGGGACCGATGGACACGCCGTTCTTCTACGGCCAGGAAACCGCCGAGTCCACCGCCTACCACAGCACCGCGGCGGCGCTCAGCGCCTACTCGAAGAAGGGCCTGACCGATATCGGGGACATCGCTCCGATCGTGCGCTTCCTGGTCACCGACGGCTGGTGGATCACCGGCCAGACGATCTTCGCCAACGGCGGCTACACCACGCGTTGACGCGCCGACAAGGTCCGCCGCCCCGGCCGTGGCGCGGCGGTGGACCTTGGGTTATGTTCGCGCCGTGGGGGCCTGGCGGACGCCACGGCCGGTCACGACAATCTCCACTTCGAAGGGGAACGGGATGCGTACGCTGATCCTGATCGTGCTGGGACTGGTGCTGGCCACGTTGGCCATGCATTTCGCGCCGGCCGCCAAGCGGGGGCTGTGGGCCGGCGGTTTCGCGCTGGCCTGGCTGGGCGTGGTGGGCTGGAACCTGCGCACCGGCCTGTCGCATGGCTACTCGCTGGGCGAGGAACTGCCCATCCAGTTGCTCATCTATGCCGTGCCCGTCGCCGCGGCACTGGCGTGGTGGCTGCGCACGCGTCCCCACTGAACCCATCGAGGCCGCGCCGCATGGAAACGAACGGGTCATGGCTGCGCACGCGTGGCCAGCGGGACAGCGGCAAGGTCTCGATGACCGAACTGTTCTTCGATCTGGTGTTCGTGTTCGCGGTGACCCAGCTGTCGCACACCCTGCTCGAGCATCTGGATCTGGGCGGGTTCCTGCGGACATCGGTGCTGTTCCTGGCGGTCTGGTGGCTGTGGATCTTCACTTCGTGGTGCACCAACTGGCTGAATCCGGATACGACCGCGGTGCGGTTGTTGCTGTTCGCGCTGATGCTGGGCGGGCTGGTGCTGTCCTCGTCGATTCCGCAGGCATTCGGCGCGGCGGGGCTGGCATTCGGACTGCTGTTCGCGATCATGCAGGTGGGACGCTCGCTGTTCATGGTGCACGCCTTTCGCGGACATCGGGAGCAGCGCGACAACTTCCTGCGAATGAGCCTGTGGCTATTGCTGTCTGGCGCGTTCTGGCTTGCCGGCGGCATGCTGGAAGGCGAGCAGCGGCTGATCTGCTGGATCATCGCCCTGGGCATCGAGTACTTGGCGCCCGCGCTGTATTTCCAGGTGCCGGGCCTGGGGCGGTCGCGGACCAGCGACTGGGACGTGGACGGTGCGCACCTGGCCGAACGCTGCATGCTGTTCGTGATCATCGCGTTGGGCGAGTCGTTGCTGGTCACCGGCGCCACCTTTGCCGGCCTGGCCTTGACACCGGTGACCATGGCCGCCTTCCTGGCCGCCTTCCTGGGCAGCGTGGCGATGTGGTGGGTGTACTTCGACTCGGGCGCGGAACATGCCAGTCACCGCATCGCCCATTCCGAGGATCCCGGTCGCCTGGCGCGGGTGGCATACACCTATACGCACCTGCTGATCGTCGCGGGCATCATCGTCTGCGCGGTGGCCGACGAACTGGTGCTGGTACATCCGGAGCACGCCTCGCCGGCGGGGATCGTCGCGATCCTGGGCGGTCCCGTGCTCTACCTGAGCGGCAATGCGGTGTTCAAATGGCTCACTAGTGAGCGCCGTTTCCCGCCGCTTTCGCATCTGACCGGACTGGTCCTGTTGGCGCTGATGGGGGGCTGGGCCGCGCTGGCACATCCATCCGCGCTGTCGCTGGGCATCGGCACGACCCTGGTGATGATGATGGTGGCGATCTGGGAAACACGGGCGCTGCGCAAGGGCAGGATGCGCGGGCAGGCGTCCGAAGCCTGAGCGCGATGGGTTGATCGCGATGCCAGGCAGGGGCGGGTGACGCTAGACTGGTTGCCATGTCAGTCGAATCCACCACCAGCGACCTGGTCAAGGTCGTCGCCCTGCTGGGCGCGGCCGTCGTCGCCGTGCCGATCTTCCGTCGCCTCGGCCTGGGCTCCGTGCTCGGCTACCTCGCCGCCGGCCTGCTGATCGGTCCGTTCGGGCTGGGCTGGTTCTCCGACGCACAGGCCATCCTCCACGTCGCCGAACTGGGCGTGGTGATGTTCCTGTTCGTGATCGGTCTGGAGATGCGGCCCTCGCATTTGTGGAGCCTGCGCGGCGAGATCTTCGGACTCGGCACGTTGCAGATCCTGGCCTGCGGCGTCGCGCTGACCGGCGTGGGGCTGGCGTTCGGGTATTCGTTGCCGGTGTCCTTCATCGGCGCGATGGGCTTCGTGCTGACCTCCACCGCGGTGGTCATGCAGTTGCTGGGCGAGCGTGGCGACATAGCGCTGCCACGCGGACAGCGCATCGTGTCGATCCTGCTGTTCGAGGACCTGCTGATCGTTCCGCTGCTGGCGGTGGTCGCGCTGATGTCGCCGGACGTCGCTGCCCGTGGCGGCGAATCCCGCTGGATCGGTATCGGTATCGCGGCGGCCTCGGTGGCCGGACTGGTTGCGGCCGGCATCTGGCTGCTCAACCCGCTGTTCCGGATCCTGGCGGCGGCGCGTGCGCGCGAAGTGATGACCGCGGCCGCGCTGCTGGTGGTGCTGGGCGCGGCGCTGCTGATGCAACTGGGCGGCCTGTCGATGGCGATGGGCGCGTTCCTGGCCGGCGTGCTGCTGTCCGAATCCACCTTCCGCCACCAGATCGAGGCGGACATCGAGCCTTTCCGCGGCATCCTGCTGGGCCTGTTCTTCCTCGGCGTCGGCATGGCCCTGGACCTGGGCGTGGTATGGGGCCATTGGCCGCTGATCCTGAGCGCAGTGCTGGCGATGATGCTGGTCAAGGCCATCGCCATCTACGTGGTCGCGCGGTTGACCCGGACCTGCCATGCCGAAGCGCTGGACCGCGCGGTGGTCATGGCGCAGGGCGGCGAGTTCGCCTTCGTGCTGTTCGGCGCCGCCGCCGCGGCGCATGTCATCGATGCGGAGATCGCCGCCAACCTGACCGCGATCGTCGTCCTGTCGATGGCGCTGACACCGTTGTTCGCCACCTTGTTCCGCCGCTTCGCGCCCAAGACCCAGGCCAACCTGGAAGGCGTGGACAAGGCCGAAGGCCTGAGCGGCAGCGTGCTGATCATCGGCTTCGGCCGCTTCGGCCAGGTGATGAGCCAGTCGCTGCTGGCGCGCGACGTGGACGTGACCATCATCGACAACGACATCGAGATGATCCGCAGTGCCGAGGAATTCGGCTTCAAGATCTACTACGGGGACGGCACCCGCCTGGATGTGCTGCATGCTTCCGGAGCCGACAGCGCCCGTGCCATCGCGGTCTGCATCGACAAGCGCGAGTCGGCCAGCCGGATTGTCGAACTGGCCCGGCAGGAGTTTCCGCAGGCCAAGCTGCTGGTGCGTTCGTTCGATCGCGAGCATTCGCTGGCGCTGGTCGCCGCTGGCGTCGATTACCAGATCCGCGAGACCTTCGAGTCCGCCGTGAACTTCGGCGAAGCGGCCCTGATCCAGTTGGGCGTGCCGGAGGACGAAGCCGCCGAGATCGCCGCGGAAGTCCGTCGGCTGGACGCCGAGCGGTTCGAACTGGAAATCGCCGCGGGCGATGTGCGCGCCGGCATCCCGCTGATGCGCGGCAACCAGCCGTTCAAGCCGAGCCCCACGCCGTTCACGCCGCCCCGGCGCGAGGCGCGGGCGCTCAACGACGAGGCCGCGCAGGTCATCGGCGAAGAGGAAGAGGAGTAGTTTCCCGGCGCATGGGGGCCTGCGAGCCTTCACGCAGGAAATCGGCAATGCCCGACCAGTAGCGCGGCGATGCGGACAGATCATCGTGTCCCGCATCGGCGAATGCGATCACGCGCGGCGGGGTCGCTGCCGCCGCGATCAGCCGGTCCGTGTGCGCGGGCGGCACCACGGCATCGTGCCCGGCGCGCAGCAGCAGCCATTCGCCCCGATGCGCGGGCAGGTGATGGACCGACTCGTAGCGATCACGCAGCAGCCAGCGCACCGGCAACCAGGGGTAGTGCGTGCCGGCGACCGCGGCGAGGCTGTCGAAGGGCGTGACCAGCACCAGCCGATCGACCGGCCGCCGCGCCGCGACCTGTACCGCGATGCCGCTGCCGAGACTTCGCCCGATCACCGCGATGCGGCCGTTCGGATGACGTTTGCGGACTTCGTCATGGAGGGCCAGCGCGTCGGCCACCAGCGTGGCTTCGTCCGGAGTACCGGCATTGGGACCATAGCCGCGATAAGGCAGCAGGTAGACGCTCCAGTCCGGCAGCGCACGGTCGAAATCGGCGGCGTTGTCCTGCACGCGCTCGGCATTGCCGCCGAAGTAGATCAGCGCGTCGGCCTGGCCGGGATGCAGGTGCCATCCGTGCAGGGTCAGATCGCCGCGCCGCAGTTCGAAATCGGTGCCGGCAACCGGCGTGCGCGTGGCCTGCGGGAAATAGATGAAATGGCGCTGCTGCGCGTACATGCCGGCGCACAGTGCCAACCAGAGCAGCGGGGGCAGGGCGGCGAGGGCCAGCCACGGCCACATGCGGCGCCTCCGCGCGTCAGCCATGCCGCTTCCTGGCGGCCTCGAACGCCGCCAGCTGCTCCGGCGTGGCCTCCGGCTGGTGGCGCGCTTTCCATTCGGCGAACGGCATGCCATAGACGCGCTCGCGCGCCTGCTCCTTGTCCATCGGCTGTCCGTGCTCGGTGGCGGCCTCCCGGTACCAGTCGGCCAGGCAGTTGCGGCAGAAGCCGGCCAGGATCATCAGATCGATGTTCTGCACGTCCGGGCGCTGCTCGTTCAGGTGCTGGAGCAGGCGGCGGAAGGCGGCGGCTTCGATGGCGGTGGTGTCGTTCATGCGGGTTCCTGTGGTGGCGTCTCCGCGGGGCGGCCGCGTCGCCGCTCACACAGGAATGCCGGAATCGGGGAGAATATGCGGACTCTACACCGCTCCGATCCCCTCCGATCCCGATGACTGCCCGAATCCTGGACGGCCGCCGCGTTGCCGAAAACCTGCTCGACGAACTGAAGGCGAGGGTGGACGCACGCCTGGCCGCGGGCGGCGACCGGCCGGGGCTGGCGGTGGTGCTGGTGGGCGGCGATCCCGCGTCCACCGTGTACGTGCGCAACAAGCGCCGGGCGGCGGAAAAGGTCGGCATCCACGCCTACGACTACGATTTGCCCGCAGGCACCAGCGAGGCGCAACTGCTGGCGCTGATCGACCAGTTGAACGCGGATCCGAAGATCCACGGCATCCTGGTGCAATTGCCGCTCCCGGGCATCCCCGACGCCAGCCGGCTGATCGAGCGCATCGACCCACGCAAGGACGTGGACGGTTTCCATCCGGCCAACGTCGGCCACCTGGCCCTGCGCCAGTTCGGCCTGCGCCCGTGCACGCCGCGCGGCATCACCACCCTGCTGGCCTACACCGACCGGCCGGTGCGCGGCCAGAACGCCACCATCGTGGGCGTCAGCAACCACGTCGGCCGGCCGATGGCGCTGGAACTGCTGATCGCCGGCTGCACGGTGACCAGCTGCCACAAGTTCACCCCGCCGGACGTGCTGGAAGCGCGGGTCCGCGACGCCGATATCCTGGTAGTGGCGGTGGGCCGGCCGGGACTGATTCCGGGGCAGTGGGTCAAGCCGGGCGCGGTGGTCATCGACGTGGGCATCAACCGGCTCGACGACGGGCGCCTGGTGGGCGACGTGGGCTTCGACGCCGCCGCCGCGCGGGCCAGCTGGATCACGCCCGTACCGGGCGGGGTGGGGCCGATGACCGTGGCCACGCTGATGCAGAACACCCTGGAAGCCGCGGAAGCCGCGCTGGCGGCACGCTGAATCCCGCTGGCCGCTGACAATCAGGGCCGCAACGGGCTACAATATCGCGCTTCCCCACACTCCGGGTCCGCCGATGCTGCGCATCCAGGCTGAAGCACTGACTTACGACGACGTCTCGCTCGTCCCCGCCCACTCCATCGTCCTGCCGAAAGACGTCAGCCTGGGGACGCGCCTCACGCGCGAACTCCGCCTGAACCTGCCGATCGTCTCGGCGGCCATGGATACCGTCACCGAAGCCCGCCTGGCCATCGCGATGGCGCAGATGGGCGGCATCGGCATCGTCCACAAGAACCTGACCGTCGAACAGCAGGCCGCGGAAGTGGCCAAGGTCAAGAAGTTCGAGGCCGGCGTCATCAAGGAACCGTTCACCGTCGGTCCCGAGACGACGATCGCCGAAGTCCTCAAGCTGACCCGCGCGCGCAACATTTCCGGCGTGCCGGTGGTCGACGGCGGCCAGCTGGTCGGCATCGTCACCAGCCGCGACATGCGCTTCGAGACCAAGCTCGACGATCCGGTCCGCCACATCATGACCAAGAAGGACCGGCTGATCACGGTCCGCGAAGGCGCCAGCGACGCCGAAGTGCTGCAACTGCTGCACAAGCACCGCATCGAGAAGGTGCTGGTGGTCAACGACGGCTTCGAACTGCGTGGCCTGATCACCGTCAAGGACATCCAGAAGAAGACCGACAATCCCAACGCCGCCAAGGACAGCGCCAGCCGCCTGGTCGTCGGCGCCGCGGTGGGTGTGGGCGGCGATACCGATCAGCGCGTGGAAGCCCTGGTGGCGGCCGGCGTTGACGTCGTCATCGTCGATACCGCGCACGGCCATTCACAGGGCGTGCTGGATCGCGTGGCCTGGGTCAAGAAGCGCTTCCCGTCGCTGCAGGTCATCGGCGGCAACATCGTCACCGGCGACGCCGCGCTGGCGCTGATGGACGCCGGCGCCGACGCGGTCAAGGTCGGCGTGGGCCCGGGTTCGATCTGCACCACCCGCATGGTCGCCGGCGTGGGCGTGCCGCAGATCACCGCGGTCGACATGGTCGCCGAGGCGCTGCAGGACCGCATCCCGCTGATCGCCGACGGCGGCATCCGCTATTCCGGCGACATCGGCAAGGCGATCGCCGCCGGTGCGTCCACGGTGATGATCGGCGGCCTGTTCGCCGGCACCGAGGAAGCTCCGGGCGAAGTCGAGCTGTTCCAGGGCCGCAGCTACAAGAGCTACCGTGGCATGGGCAGCCTGGGCGCGATGGAGAAGGGGTCCAAGGATCGCTATTTCCAGGATGCTAGCGACGCCGACAAGCTGGTGCCCGAAGGCATCGAAGGCCGCGTGCCGTACCGCGGTTCGGTTGGCGGCATCATCCATCAGCTGGTGGGCGGCCTGCGCGCCACCATGGGCTACGTGGGTTGCGCGACCATCGAGGAGATGCGCAGCAAGCCGAAGTTCGTGGTGATCACCGGCGCCGGCCAGCGCGAGAGCCACGTCCACGACGTGCAGATCACGAAGGAACCGCCGAACTATCGGATGGGGTGAACCCATCCGATGGGATGAGGTGATTCGGGATTCGAGATTCGATAAAAGAACCAGTACCAGTGCGAGGAAGTATGTCCGGCGTTTCCGAATCCCCAATCTCCAATCCCCAATCCCGGCTTCACGACGACAAAATCCTCATCCTCGATTTCGGCGCGCAGTACACGCAGCTGATTGCCCGGCGCATCCGCGAGATCGGTGTCTACTGCGAAATCTGGGCCTGGGATCATGATCCCGAGGAAATCGCGAAGTTCGGTGCCAAGGGCATCATTCTTTCCGGCGGCCCCGAATCCACCACGCTGCCGGGTGCGCCGAAGGCGCCGCAGCAGGTGTTCGACGCCGGCCTGCCGATTCTCGGCATCTGCTATGGCATGCAGACCCTGGCCGCGCAACTGGGCGGCGCCACCGAAGCGGCCGACGCCCGCGAGTTCGGCCACGCCGAAGTCGAGCTGGTGGCGCATGACGCGCTGCTGGGCGGGCTGACCGACCATGACGGCGATCCGCGCATCGACGTATGGATGAGCCATGGCGACCACGTTGCCAAGGCGCCACCGGGCTGGACGATTACCGCTGTCACCGACCGCATCCCGGTTGCCGCGATGGCGCTGGAGGAAAAGCGCTGGTACGGCGTGCAGTTCCATCCGGAAGTCACCCACACCAAGCAGGGCCAGACCCTGCTGCGCCGCTTCGTCGCCGAAATCTGCGGCTGCAAGACCCTGTGGACCGCCGCCAACATCATCGACGACCAGATTGCCCGCGTGCGCGAGCAGGTCGGCTCCGACGAGGTCATCCTCGGCCTTTCCGGCGGTGTGGATTCCTCGGTGGTGGCCGCGCTGCTGCACAAGGCCATCGGCGAACAGCTGACCTGCGTGTTCGTGGACACCGGGCTGCTGCGCTGGCAGGAAGGCGACCAGGTGATGGCGATGTTCGCCGAGCACATGGGCGTGAAGATCGTGCGGGTCAATGCCGCCGAGCGCTATTTCAAGGCGCTGGAAGGCGTCAGCGATCCGGAAGCCAAGCGCAAGATCATCGGCAACCTGTTCGTCGAAATCTTCGAGGAAGAGTCGAACAAGCTGAAGAACGCCAAGTGGCTGGCGCAGGGCACCATCTATCCGGACGTGATCGAGTCGGCCGGCAGCAAGACCGGCAAGGCCCACGTCATCAAGAGCCACCACAACGTCGGCGGCCTGCCCGAGCACATGAAGCTGGGGCTGGTCGAACCGCTGCGCGAACTGTTCAAGGACGAAGTGCGCCGGCTGGGTGTGGAACTGGGCCTGCCGCGCACGATGGTGTACCGCCATCCGTTCCCGGGCCCGGGCCTGGGCGTGCGCATCCTGGGCGAGGTCAAGGCCGAGTACGCCGACCTGCTGGCGCGCGCCGATGCCATCTTCATCGAGGAACTGCGCAAGGCCGACTGGTACGACAAGGTCAGCCAGGCGTTCGCGGTGTTCCTGCCGGTCAAGTCGGTCGGCGTGGTCGGCGACGCCCGCGCCTACGAGTGGGTGATCGCGCTGCGCGCGGTCGAGACCATCGATTTCATGACCGCCCATTGGGCGCACCTGCCGTATGACCTGCTGGGCACCGTTTCCAACAGGATTATCAATGAGTTGCGTGGTGTTTCTCGTGTCGTTTATGACATCAGCGGAAAGCCGCCCGCCACTATCGAGTGGGAGTAGTCCGCGGCACGGCTCCCACCTTATGGAACAATGATTTATCGGTTGTTCCTGAGTAGCTTTCGAGGTGCGTCGATAGCCGCTCCGCTGGTTCGTCGTCCAGATGAGCCGTCAATGGGGCGGACTCCAACAGGAGACAGACATGCGCGTACTGGTTTTCGTGAAAGCCATCGAGGGCGGCGACAAGATCGGCGACCCCACGCCCGAGGCGCTTGAAGCCTTCGCGGCGATGGACCGGTTCACCGAGGAACTCGTCCAGGCCGGCATCTTCGTGGCCGCCGCAGGCCTCAAGAACAACGGCGAGGCCAAGCGCCTCAGTTACGACGGCGCCCACCTGACGGTCACCGACGGACCGTTTGCCGAGACCAAGGAACTGATCGCCGGCTTCTCGATCTGGGAGGTCAAGGACATCGACGAGGCCATGGCCTGGGCGAGGCGCGCGCCGATGTCGGGCCCGAGCGAAATCGAAATCCGGCCGTTCTACGAGGCGGCGGATCTGGCCGATTTCGTGAGCCCCGAGGAATTGGCGACGCCTCGCGAGGGGGAGCGCGGGAAGCTCGGCGTCGCCTGAAACCACCGGCGCTGTTTCAGCGCGGCATCGCAAGGTTTGCGCGATGCCGCTGGTGGCTGGCGATGGCGGCGGCGATCAGGCCACCGACGACCGAGACGTGTTCCAGGGCGAAGAACAGCGACAACTGCGCCTGGCCGCCGCTCTGGCTCCAGAAGGTGTGCACGATCAGGATGGTCAGGATCAGGAACACGGACAGTACCGCCGCGCCGAGCCACACGAGCCGATCCAGCAGGATCAGCGTCGCGCCACCGAGCAGTACGCCGATGGTGGCCAGGTTGAAGAACGGCGCCGGTTCCAGGCCGGCGCCGCGCATCTCCTGCATGCCGGCGTCGAAATCAATCAGTTTGGCCAGGCCGGAGGAGACGAACACCACCGCCAGGGCCAGGCGGGCGATGAACCACAGGATTGGACTTTCGAGCAGGGCGGCGACGGTCTTCGGCATCTCGGTTTCTTTTCGCGAGGGAGGAAAGCGCGCGGCCGGCGCAAGGCCGGGTACCGGAAACAAAATTCCGGCGGCCGCATTCAGGCGAGTGTCGCCCCTCAAGTGGACTTGAGGTCAAGCGCGTGCGCGCATGTTTCGCGAGCGGGTGGGAACCCGCGCTCCGTCGATGACCAGGACGTATCCGGAGGAAGCCTGCCCGGCAAGCGCCGCCGCGCAATCCAGCTCAGGACGCCTGCAGGCGGTCGTACATCCGCACCAGATCCACCAGCGTCTTCGCCTGCATCTTGCGCATCAACTGTGCGCGCCGGACTTTCACTGTGATCTCGCTGACCCCCAGATCCGCGGCAATCTGCTTGTTGAGCCGGCCCCGCACCACGCCCTGGATCACCGCCTGCTCGCCCGCGTTGAGCGAGGCCCAACGCTGGCGCAGTTCGTCGATGGCACCTTCTTCCGTGCGGCGCGCGCGATCCTGCTCGATGCCGCGCTGGATCGCGTCCAGCAGTTCCTGATCCCGGAAGGGCTTGGTCAGGAATTCGAGCGCGCCGTTCTTCATCGCTTCCACGCCCATGGCGATGTCGCCGTGGCCGGTGATGAAGATGACCGGCAGGGCGATGCCCAGTTCGCCCATCTGCCGATGGAAATCCATGCCGCTCTGTCCGGGCATGCGCACATCGAGGATCAGGCAGCCGGGCGCGTCCTCGCGCGGAGCGGCGAGGAAGTCGCTCACCGACCCGAACACACGCACCCGCAGGCCGACCGAGGCCAGCAGATCCTCCAGCGCCGCGCGCACCGAGCGATCGTCATCGATCACATGGACGATCGGCTCCGGAGCAGGGACGACGGGAGGGCGGACTCGATTCATGCCACTGTCCTCATGCGGACGTCCCCGGTGCGGGAGGAAGCTCGAACACCAGTTCGGCACCGCCTTGCGCGCGGTTCGCCGCACGGATGCTGCCTCCGCTGGCCTGGATGATGCCGCGGCTGATGCTCAGCCCCAGGCCGAGACCGTCGGCCTTGGTGGTCCAGAAAGCCTCGAAAGGCTGGTCATCCATCGCCGCGGGCAGGCCGCTGCCGGTGTCGGCCACGCTCACGCGCACCCGTCCGTCGGGCGCGCGTGCGCTGCCCACGCGCAGCGAGCGCCGGCCCGGCGGAGTGGCCGACATCGCCTCCACCGCGTTCAGGACCAGATTGGCGAGCACCTGCTGGATCTGCACGCGATCGGCGAACACCGGCGGCAGTTCCTCGGACAGTTCCAGCGTGACGTGGACGCCGTGGCGCTCCAGTTCCGCGCGCGCCAGCGACAGGACTTCCTCGATGGCCGGATTGATGGCGAAGGCCTGCGGTTGTTGCGCTTGCCCGCGGGTCATGCCGCGGACGCGGACGATGACGTCGCTGGCACGCTGCGCGTCATCCAGGATGCGCTCCACCGCCTGCCGCGCCTTGTCCAGGTTCGGCGGCGACTGCGCCAGCCAGCGCTGGCAGGCGTTGCCGCTGGTGACGATTGCGGCCAGCGGCTGGTTGACCTCGTGGGCGATGGAGGTGGTCAGTTCGCCCAAAGTGGAGGCACGTGCCACCCGCAGCAGCCGGGCCTGCGCGTCCTGGGCGTCGGCGCGCGCGGCTTCCATCTTCAGCGCCAGATAGGTGGTGACCATGATCGTGACGATGCCGATGCCGGAGTTGATCAGGCCCACCCGGTAATTGCCGAAACCGGACAGGGCGAAGCTCAGCAGGGTCAGCAGGATGCAGGCGCAGGCCAGGATCGTGAGCTGGCGCGCCGACAGCCGTCGCGCGGCCGCCAGGATCACCACCGTATAGAAACCCGCCGCCGCGACCGCATAGTCGGTGGAGGTATCGGCGACGAAGATGGCGGCCATGACCGCCAGCGCGACGGCGACGCCCAGGCCCAGGCGGGAAGAGTTGACGCGCATGATCCCGGTGTCCGTGTCCCCGTGGCGATGCTCAGGCCGGCGCAGGATAGCATCGGCGCCTTTGCCGGGACGGGCGCATCGCTTCGCCCGGTCATTCCTCGGCGCTGGCGTTCCAGAACGCCTGCGTCACGCCCGGCAGGCGCGAGATGGCCGTCATCACCGCGTCCAGTTCGTCGGCGTCGACCGCCGTCGCGTACAGGACCGCTTCGAGCTCGATTTCCTCGCTGCCAAAGGGTTGCTGCTCGATTGAACGGATCGGATAGTGCGCGGCCTCCAGCAGGTCGGTGGTCCGCTGCAGCACGCCGATCTGGGCGGCGCGCCGGCAGACCACGCGCACGACGTAGGTCGCCTCGCTGAACTCCTCCTGCACCGGCCGGCGATTGATGCGATTGACGACCGGGCGCAGGACGGTGTTCGCGGTGAGCACGAACAGCGCCGCCATCGCCGCCTCCGGCAACAGCTTGGCGCCGGCGCAGGCGCCGACCGCTGCCGAGCCCCACAGCGTCGCCGCCGTGTTCAGGCCGGAAACCTGCGCGCCTTCCTTCATGATCGCGCCGGCACCGAGGAAGCCGATGCCGGAGATGACGTAGGCCACCACCTGCAACGGTGTGGGGGTGCCCCCGTGCAGGGCGTGGAAACGCACCGCCAGATCGACGAACACGGCCGCGCCCACCGCGACCAGGGTATTGGTGCGCAGGCCCGCCGTGCGCTGGCGGACCTGCCGTTCGAAGCCGATCAGCGAGCCGAGCAGGAAAGCCGTGCCCAGGCTGATCAGCGAACTCAGGGTCGCTCCGGCGTCGAACGGTGGCAGATGGGGATCCAGGTTCATGTCGTACTCGCTCGCGGACGGCGTGGCCGCCCGCTCATTGCCAGCCGAAGCGGCGGATGTAGAAACGCTTCAACAAGGTGGTCAGGACCGCGTAGCCCAGCAGGATGGCCACCAGGAACGGCCAGTAGCCGGCCGGCAGGGCCTGCAGCCCGAAGTAGCCGGCCAACGGGCTCATGGGCAGCAACACGCCGATGAGCATGATCACGCCGGTCATCGCCAGCAGCGCGGGTGCGGCCAGGCTCTGCACGAACGGCAGCCGCGGCGTGCGGATCATGTGCACGATCAGGGTCTGGGTGAGCAGGCCGACCACGAACCAGCCGGACTGGAACAGGCCCTGTTCGGCCACGGTGTCGGCGGCGAACACATGCCACATCACCACGAAGCAGGTGATGTCGAAGATCGAGCTGATCGGGCCGAAGAACACCATGAAGCGGCCGATGTCGCCCGGATTCCACTTCAGCGGCCGGCGCACCAGTTCCTCGTCCACGTGGTCGAACGGGATGGCGATCTGCGACACGTCGTACAGCAGGTTCTGCACCAGCAGTTGCAGCGGCAGCATCGGCAGGAACGGCAGGAACGCCGAGGCCACCAGCACCGAGAACACGTTGCCGAAGTTGGAACTGGCGGTCATGCGGATGTACTTGAGCATGTTGCAGAAGGTGCGACGGCCCTGGATCACGCCTTCCTCCAGCACCATCAGGCTCTTTTCCAGCAGGATGATGTCGGCGGCCTCCTTGGCGATGTCCACCGCGCCGTCCACGCTGATGCCGATGTCGGCCGCGCGCAGCGCCGGCGCGTCGTTGATGCCGTCGCCGAGGAAGCCGACCACCTTGCCCTGTCCGCGCAGGGCGCGCACCAGGCGCTCCTTGTGCAGCGGGGTGAGCCGGGCGAACACGCGGTAGCGCTGGACGGCGGCGGTCAGGCTGGCGTCGCTCATCCGGTCCAGTTGCGGACCGGTGATCACCGCGTCGCCTTCCAGGCCGACCTGCGAGCACACCCGGGCGGCGACCAGTTCGTTGTCGCCGGTCAGCACCTTCACTTCCACGCCATGGTCGGCCAGGGCGCGCAGGGCCGGCGCCGCCGATTCCTTGGGCGGATCGAGAAAGGCCACGTAGCCCACCAGGATCAGATCGCGTTCGTCGGTGACGGAATAGGCGTCGCGGGCGGGCGGGGTTTCCTTCATCGCCACCGCGACCACCCGCAGGCCTTCCTCGTTGAGCTCCTGGGTGACCCGGCGGACCCGCGCGAGCATCCGGGAATCCAGCGGCACCACGGTGTCGCCGTCGCGGACCTGCGTGCAGACCGCCAGCATTTCCTCGACCGCGCCCTTGCAGATCAGTTCATGGTGATCCTCGCGTTCGGACACCACCACCGACATCCGGCGGCGTTCGAAGTCGAACGGGATTTCGTCGACCTTGCGGTAGTCCTGGGCGAGCCGAAGCTCGGTCTGCAGTTCGACGTGCTCCAGCACCGCGCGATCCAGCAGGTTCTTCAATCCGGTCTGGTAGTGGCTGTTGAGGTAGGCAAACTTGAGCACGTCCTCCGAATCGTTCCCGAACACGTCGGTGTGGCGTTCCAGCGCGATCCGGTCCTGGGTCAGGGTGCCGGTCTTGTCGGTGCACAGCACCTCCATCGCGCCGAAATTCTGGATCGCGTCCAGCCGCTTGACGATGACTTTCCGCCGCGCCAGCAATACCGCACCCTTGGCCAGGGTGGAGGTGACGATCATCGGCAGCATTTCCGGGGTCAGCCCGACCGCGACCGACAGGGCGAACAGGAACGCCTCCATCCAGTCGCCCTTGGTGAAGCCGTTGATCAGCAGCACGAACGGGACCATCACCAGGGCGAAACGGATCAGCAGCCAGCTGACGCTGTTGACGCCGGCCTGGAACGCGGTGGGCGCATGGTCGCTGGCGGTGACCCGATGCGCGACGGCGCCGAAGCAGGTTTCCGCGCCGGTCGCCACCACCAGCGCGGTGGCGGTGCCGGAAACGACGTTCGTGCCCATGAACAACAGGTTGTTCTGTTCGAGCGCGCCGCCTTCGTCCCTGCTGGCCTCGGCGAATTTTTCCACCGGCAGCGATTCGCCGGTCATCGCCGCCTGGGCGACGAACAGATCCTTGGCGACCAGCACCCGGCAGTCGGCGGGAATCATGTCGCCGGCCGACAGCACGATGTGATCCCCGGGCACCAGATCGCGGATCGGGACTTCCTGCCGGCTGGGCGGACGGCGCGAATGCAGTCGGGTGCCGAAGTAGCGCTCGGCGACATCGGCCGCTTCGGTGCCCAGGTCGCGCCGGATCACGGTGGCGGTGTTGCCGACCAGCGCCTTGAGCCGCTCGGCCGCGCGGTTGGAGCGTCCTTCCTGGAAGAACCGGATCAGGGTGGACAGCAGCACCATGATGCCGATGACAACGGTCGCCTTGGCGTCCTCGGTGAGGTAGGAAACGGCCGCCAGCACGGTCAGCAGGAGGTTGAAGGGATTGCGGTAGCACTGCCACAGGTGGCGCCACCACGGCAGCGGCTTTTCGTGATCGACCTCGTTGGGACCGAAGCGCGCGCGGCGCTCCGCGGCTTCGGCCAGGCTCAGGCCGTCCTCATGGGAGGCCAGCCGCGACAGCGCGGCGGGCAGATCGTCCCGCGCCACCTGTGACAGGGTCCGGGACGGAAGCAGGGGAGCCGTGCGTGCATCGGCCCGGCCGAAGCCGGCCTCGGGCATCGCGCGACGGCCGAACAGGCCGGCGGCGCGGCGGCTGCGCAGAAAGGCATCGAACCAGGTCTTGAGCAGGTTCATGTGAAACTCCTGGAAGGGAAGGGCAACCGCACGACGACGCGATGTCGGCCGGACGATTCAGGCGAGGGGGTCGAACGCATCGGCGGTGGTGGGCACGACTTCCCAGCGCACGGCGCGCACGCCGGGATGGCAGGACATGAGTCGCACCAGCCGGGCCAGTTCGCGGCGTCCTTCCCCGGGCGCGTCGATGCCGAGGACGATGGCCTGTTCGCGCCGGTGCACGAATCTGAGATGCAGGCCGCGCGCGCGTCGGATGCGGGCTTCGACCGTGTCGCTCCAGCCGGTGCGCAGGCGCAGGCTGACACGGAAGAAATGGAAGTTCGGCGGGGCGACGGACGCCTGTGAGGGGCGCGTCTTCATGGGCCATATCCACCGGACAGCGGGATGGACGCGCTTGGCAATGCGGTGGCGCGCGTGGGACGGCACAGCGATTCCAACTGCGCGCGGGCTGGCGGCGGCAGATGCGGCAGGACGCGGATCCGGCCCCGCAACGGCAGCAACGACAACGCATCGGCCGAGACGCGCGAGGAACAGGTGGAGAGCGCGCCGGCGAATGCGGCGGCGCCATGCTCTGCATAGAGGCGGCGCAAGGCGACGACATCGCGTGCGCAAAGGGCGCCGCGCAGCGCGGGATAGAGGAACGTGCGATTCATGGTGACCTCCGGGACGACGCCCGCGGGGTCACCGGCGATCAGGCGCGAAGGGACCCCGGCAGCGGCGCCGGTTGTGTGCGGGACGATGTGGTTGGGGACGCGGCGAAGCGCCCGTCAGGGTCGGGGTCCATGGGAAATCTCCGGGAAGCGCACCTGTGCGCGGAAGCGGGAGACGCATCGGCGCGGTCATCGACCGCCGTTGCGTGATGGTGGAATTATCCGCGCGCCATCGCGGCACGCCTAGGCTGCGGTGGTTTGGCCGGGATATACCTGCGTATATAGGGGATGGCATGGCGCGCGCGCCATGGGCCGCGTACCGGCCATCACATTGACGTTCGTGGTCCGCTTCGACCACGATGGCGCACTTCTCGCCGAAATCCACCCCGCAAGATGGCCACGCCCGACGACGATATCCGCTGGATGCAGCATGCGCTGGCGCTGGCCGAGCGCGCCGAACGCGAGGATGACGAGATTCCGGTGGGCGCGGTGCTGGTGGATGCCGACGGGCAGGTGCTGGGCGAGGGCTGGAACCGCAACCTGGCCGAACACGACCCCACCGCGCACGCGGAGATCGTCGCCATGCGTCGCGCCGGGCAGGCGCTGGGCAACCATCGGCTGATCGGCACGACCCTGTACGTCACCCTGGAGCCTTGCGCGATGTGCGCGATGGCGCTGGTGCATGCGCGGGTGGCGCGGGTGGTCTACGGCGCGGCCGATCCGAAGACCGGCGCCTGTGGCAGCGTGTTCGATCTGCTGACCGACCCGCGCCACAACCATCGCGTTGAAGTGCAGGGCGGCGTGCTGGGAGAAGAAGCCAGCCGTCGCTTGACCAACTATTTCCGCGCCAAGCGCGGCCGCCCGCTCCTGTAGAGCGGAGCTTGCTCCGCTGCTTTCCGCAGCTTGTCCGGGAGGGAAGCGCCACGCGTCAGCGGAGCAAGCTCCGCCCTACCGGCGTTTGACGTGGCGGTGGTCCATTTCCTCGTTGATGGCGGTCACCGCCAGGGTGGATTCACGCGCCAGCAACAGGCTGGCGGCGAGCATCGCCAGAACCCCGACCGCCGCCAGCCAGGTGGGCAGGCTACCCAGCCGGTGTTCGAGGAAGGTGTCGACGGCCACGGCCAGGCTGGTGCCGACGAAGCAGCTGATCGCGGCGTACAGGAGCTGGCCGGCGCGCAGGATGATCAGGCTGCGGCGGCGCTGCAGGCGGATGCGCATCTCGTAGAGCTGGCGTTCGTGCTCGTCCTCGACGTCGACCAGCTCGCGCAGCAGGGTGCGGGCGCGGTCGATGATGCGGGCCAAGCGGTTGTTGGCCGACAGCAGCAGGGAGGCGGTGGCGGTCAGGAAGAACGCGGGCGCCAGCATCGCGGTCAGGACGGCATAGTGCGCGAAATTGTTCATGGGCCGGTCGTGGTGGGCGTCTGCGTTATGATGACATCACGCGGATTTCCCGCAACGCGCCGGATTCCCGGCCTCATTCCCCGACGGACAGGTGCATGACAGCCAGCAACGCGAACAACGACCGACTCATCTGGATCGACCTGGAAATGACCGGGTTGGACACGGGCGGAGACTCCATTCTGGAGATCGCCACGGTGGTCACCGATTCGCAGTTGAACGTGCTGGCCGAGGGGCCGGAACTGGCCATCGCCCATCCGCTGGAGGCGCTGGAAGCCATGGACGACTGGAACCGCAACCAGCATCGCAAGTCCGGGCTGTGGCAGCGGGTCCTGGACAGCCAGGTCAGCCTGGGCCAGGCCGAGGCGCTGACCGTGGCCTTCCTCAACGAATGGGTGCCGGCCAACGCGTCGCCGATGTGCGGCAATTCCATCTGCCAGGATCGGCGCTTCCTGCACCGCCTGATGCCGCGGCTGGAGAAATATTTCCATTACCGCAACCTCGACGTCAGCACCTTGAAGGAACTGGCGCGCCGCTGGGCCCCGCCGGTGCTGGAGGGCGTGCGCAAGCAGGCCGCGCACACCGCGCTCAGCGACGTGCGCGATTCCATCGAGGAACTGCGCCACTATCGCAAGCACCTGGCCGAACTGGCCGGCTGAGGCCGCGCTTTTCCCGTCCCTGTGGGAGCGACGTGAGTCGCGATGGCCCCGTTCGGAAAGTATCCGGTCGCGACTGACGTCGCTCCTACATGGGGTAGTTGGCTGTAGGAGCGACGTAAGTCGCGACCCGACAGCTCATCGGCAGCGAACCGTCTTGAGCCGGCAAGGCAATCGCGACGGACAAGGCTACGCCCCTACCGCAAGCACCTGGCCGAACTGGCCGGCTGAGGCCGCGCTTTTCCCGTCCCTGTGGGAGCGACGTGAGTCGCGATGGTCGCCCCGTTCGGAGAGTTTCCGGTCGCGACTTACGTCGCTCCTACATGGGGTAGTGGTTGTAGGAGCGACGTGAGTCGCGACCCGATAGGTCATCAACACCGGACCGTCGTCTCCCGATGAGGCAGTCGCGACTCATGTCGCTCCCACAAGAACGGGGCAGTTCAGGGCGCGGGCGCGGCCGGCGGAGGCGTCACGTCGCCATCATCGGCGACGGCGCGGGTGATCAGGTGGGTCAGCGGGGTGCCGTCCGCGTTGTGGTGGTACACGTGCAGGTCGCGTTGCGGATACGGGATGTTGAGGCCGTGGCCGATGATGTCGGTGCGCACCGCTTCGGTCAGCTGGCTGCGGGCATCGCCGAAATCCTTGGTCTTCACCCACGCCTGCAGGGTCAGGTCGACACTGCTTTCGCTCAGCCTGCTCACCAGCACCAGCGGCGCGGGATCGGCCAGCACCAGCGGGTTGGCCTGCGCCAGCGACAGCAGCACGTCCTTGGCCTGCTTCAGGTCGTCGTCGTAGCCCACGCCCACCAGGATGTCGACGCGGCGACGCGGCTTGGCGGTGAAATTGATGATCGGCGCGGTGGTGATCATGCTGTTGGGCAAT
Source organism: Pseudoxanthomonas sp. 22568 (assembly GCF_052044485.1). Taxonomy (NCBI): domain Bacteria; kingdom Pseudomonadati; phylum Pseudomonadota; class Gammaproteobacteria; order Lysobacterales; family Lysobacteraceae; genus Pseudoxanthomonas; species Pseudoxanthomonas sp. 22568. The sequence continues at coordinate 286,120 of NZ_JBQENC010000003.1, read as the reverse complement.
ACGATCAGGCGGTTGTCGAAGGTGCGCAGCCGGGTCTGGAAGATGCGTACTTCCTCGATCACGCCCTCCAGTCCGGCGGCCTGCACGTGGTCGCCGTCGCGAAACGGACGCAGCACGATCAGCATCACCCCGGAGGCGATGTTGGACAGCGAGTCCTTGAGCGCCAGGCCAACCGCCAGGCCGGCCGCGCCGACCACCGCCAGCACCGAGGTGGTGGGTACGCCGATCTTCTGCAGCGCGGCGATCAGCACCACCACCATCATCACCGCGTAGCAGACATTGCGCAGGAAGCCGGCGAGGGTCGCCTCGACCCCGCCGCGGGTCAGCGCCCGGTACACGATCCGGCTGATCCATTTGGACAGCCAGTAGCCGAGCAGCACGATGGCCGCGGCAATCGCCCAGTTGGTGAGCACCGCCATCCAGTCGATCGAACTCCAATCGAACGCACGGGTGGCGGTGGGCGTGGACGCCGCGGCGGGCGTCTTGGTGGGAAGGGTGATCAGGGCCATGCGGCCCGGATTATGCCGCTTTTCGCTTCGCCAGACGCAGCCAGGTATCGACCACGGTGTCCGGGTTCAGCGACACCGACTCGATGCCTTCCTGCATCAGCCATTCGGCCAGATCCGGATGGTCGGACGGACCCTGGCCGCAGATGCCCACGTACTTGCCCTTGGCGCGCGCGGCCTGGATGGCCATCGACAGCAGTTTCTTGACCGCCGGGTTCCGTTCGTCGAACAGGTTGGCGACGATGCTGGAGTCGCGATCCAGGCCCAGGGTCAGCTGGGTCAGGTCGTTGGATCCGATCGAGAAGCCGTCGAAGATGTCCAGGAACTCGTCGGCCAGCAGGGCGTTCGAGGGCACCTCGCACATCATGATGATCTTCAGGCCCGGCTTGTCGCCAGTAGCGCCATCGCCCTGCTTGAGGCCGTGGCGGGCCAGCACTTCGACCACCTTGCGGCCTTCCTCCAGGGTACGCACGAACGGGATCATCACCCACAGGTTGTCCAGGCCCATCTCGTCGCGGACCTTGCGCACCGCGCGGCACTCCAGCGCGAAGGCCGGCTCGAACGAGGCATCGACGTAGCGACTGGCACCGCGGAAGCCGATCATCGGGTTTTCTTCATGCGGCTCGTAGCGGGTGCCGCCGATCAGGTTGGCGTACTCGTTGGACTTGAAGTCCGACAGGCGCACGATGACCGGGTTCGGCGCGACCGAAGCGGTGATGGTGGCGATACCCTCGGCCAGGCGATCCACGTAGAAGCTCACCGGGTCCGCGTAGCCGGCCATCTTGGCGTCGATCTTGCGACGGGTTTCCAGGTCCTGGCGGTCGTATTCCAGCAGCGCCAGCGGATGCACGCCGATGTGGCTGGCGATGATCATTTCCAGCCGGGCCAGGCCGATGCCGGCGTTCGGCAACTGGCCGAAATCGAACGCGCGCTCGGGGTTGGCCACGTTCATCATGATCTTCAGCGGCGCCGGCGGCATGTTGTCCAGATCGGTCGTCGTGCGCTCGAAGGGCAGGGCGCTGTCGTAGATGAAACCGGTGTCGCCCTCGGCGCAGCTGACCGTCACTTCCACGCCGTCGGCGATGCTGTCCAGCGCGTTGCCGGTGCCGACCACCGCCGGCACGCCCAGTTCACGGGCGATGATCGCCGCGTGGCAGGTGCGGCCGCCGCGGTTGGTGACGATGGCCGAAGCGCGCTTCATCACCGGCTCCCAATCGGGGTCGGTCATGTCGGCGACCAGCACGTCGCCGGCCTGCACGCGGTTCATGTCATCCAGCGAGCGCACCACGCGGGCCACGCCGCTGCCGATTTTCTGGCCGATCGCGCGGCCCTCGGCGATGACCGTGCCGCGCTTTTCCAGCGCGTAGCGTTCGATCTGGGTGGCCTTGGCGCGCGACTTCACCGTCTCCGGACGGGCCTGCACGATGAACAGCTTGCCGCTGACGCCGTCCTTCGCCCATTCGATGTCCATCGGGCGGCCGTAGTGTTTTTCGATGACCAGCGCCTGCTTCGACAGCTCCTGCACGTCGGCATCGGAAATGGAGAACTTGCTCCGCAGTTCCGCCGGGGTGTCCTCGTTGCGCACGCGCTCGCCGGGCTTGTCCGAATAGACCATCCGGATCTGCTTGCTGCCCAGGGCGCGGCGCAGGATTGCCGGCTTGCCCTGCGCCAGGGTCGGCTTGTAGACGTAGAACTCGTCCGGATTCACCGCGCCCTGCACGACGTTCTCGCCCAGGCCGTAGCTGGCGGTGACGAACACCACCTCGCGGAAACCGGATTCGGTGTCCAGGGTGAACAGCACGCCGGAGGATCCCACGTCCGATCGCACCATCAGCTGCACGCCGGCGGACAGGAACACGTCCTCGTGCTTGAAGCCGTGGTGCACGCGGTAGGCGATGGCGCGATCGTTGTACAGCGAGGCGAAGACTTCCTTCACCTTGTGGACCACGTCATCGGCGCCGGTGACGTTGAGGAAGGTTTCCTGCTGGCCGGCGAAGCTGGCGTCGGGCAGATCCTCGGCGGTGGCGGAGGAGCGCACCGCGACCGCCACTTCGCCGCCGCCGTTTTCCGCGCACAGCTGCGCGTAGGCGGTGCGGATGTCCTGATCCAGGTCCGGTTGCAGCGGGGCGTCGATGACCCAGCCGCGAATCTCGCGACCGGCGGCGGTCAGCGCCGGCACGTCCTCGACATCCAGCGTGGCCAGCTTGTCGAAAATCCGCTTGGACAGGTCGTTGTGGGCGATGAACGCCTTGAACGCCTCGGCCGTGGTCGCGTAGCCGCCCGGCACGGACACGCCCAGGCCGGCCAGGTGGCCGATCATTTCGCCAAGCGAGGAATTCTTGCCGCCGACACGGGCAAGATCGGACAGGCGCAACGCATGCAGCCAGAGGATGTTCTCGTTCAAGCGTTAAGCTCCAAAGCTGACCGTGCGCCGCGCCGAGACCATCGGCCGGGCCGTGTCCGTGGGGAAAGAGGCGCTATGATGCTATGCAATACCAATTGCAGACAAGCTTGATCTGAAGGGGGTTTCGTGGTGAATCCGGACCAGGGCGGCCTGGTGACCAGGCCGGTGTTCTACGTCTCCGATGGTACCGGCATCACCGCCGAAACCATCGGTCACAGTCTGTTGACGCAGTTCACCGGTTTCCGCTTCCAGACCGACCGGATTTCCTTCGTGGACGACGAGGAAAAGGCCCGGGACGCGGCCGACCGCATCCGCCGGGCCGGGATCGCGCTAGGGGCCCGGCCGATCGTGGTCAATTCCTGCGTGGATCCGGCCCTGAGCGGGGTGCTGGCCGAGAGTGGCGCCTTGATGCTGGATGTGTTCGCGCCGTTCATCGAACCGCTGGAGCGCGAGCTGGGGACCCCCCGGCAGTCGCGGGTGGGCCAGGCGCACGGCCTGGTCGATTTCGAGACCTACCATCGCCGCATCAACGCGATGAACTTCGCCCTGACCCACGACGACGGCATCGCGCTGGAATACGAGGAGGCCGACGTCATCCTGGTGGCGGTGTCGCGCGCCGGCAAGACGCCTACCTGCGTGTACCTGGCGCTGCACTATGGCGTGCGCGCGGCCAACTATCCGCTGACCGATCAGGATCTGGAAACCGATCGCCTGCCACCGCGGCTGCGTCCTTACCGGCGCAAGCTGTTCGGCCTGACCATCGATCCGGATCGCCTGCACCAGATCCGGCAGGAGCGGCGTCCCAATTCCCGCTATGCGCAGATGGATACCTGCAAGCGCGAGGTCGCCGCGGCCGAGGCGATGTTCCAGGTGGAGCGCATTCCCACCCTCAGTACCACCAACAAGTCGATCGAGGAAATCTCCAGCAAGGTGCTGTCCACGCTGGGGCTGCAGCGCGAGATGTTCTGAGGCGGGGAGGCGGGCCGGAAGGGGCGGGGACGCGCCGCGGAATTCCGGCGGCGGGAAACCTTAACTTAGGCTTCCCGGGCGATGCCGTCAATGCTGCCGCCGACGCCGGCCAACGTGTAGCATCGGCTCCATGCAACCTCCCGCCACCGACCGCCAGGCACGCATTCCCAAGCTCAGCCGCTTCGGCTGGCTGATGGCGCTCTATGCGGAAAACCACGTGCGGTTGATGCGGTTGTTCGCCCCGGACCACCTGACCGCGGGAACCTACATTTCCTCGGTCGGCGACGGCCTGGACGTGCGCCTGGAAGTGATCGAGACCCACCGCTACACGGTCGAACTCAGGCTCACCTACGATCTGCGCGATCCGCTGACCGGCGAACCGGATCCTTCCGCCTTCGTGCGCCTGTACCGCGACGCCCACCAGGCCGAGGCCACGCATTGCTACGTCGGCCGCCGCTGGCAAGACGTGATCGGCCTGTACCCGCCGCCGGCGGAAGTGATCAGCCATCGCATGCGCATGAATACCTTCCTGGGCAAATGGCTGGAATACCTGGCCGACCAGGGGCATGGCGTGGCGACATTGAAAGCGATCGAAACCGCCGCGCTCGACGCGGCCTAGTTCGACTCGGATTGGCCTGCACATCGAAACCGATTCCTGCGCAGGCGTGCAGGGCGGGCAAGGCGGCGTGCGACGTATGCGCGGGTAACGAACCACCAGTCGTACAACATTCCATTCGCACAGTAAGAACCAGGCGGCTTTCGTCAGCCCGCGCATGATCTTTCCGCGGCCAATTTCCCGTTATTCCGGCAACGCAAAAACAATCAGGGCCCGGTTTCCCGGGCCCTGATTGTTTCTTCAAAATTGGCGTCCCCACGGGGATTCGAACCCCGGTCGCCACCGTGAAAGGGTGATGTCCTAGGCCTCTAGACGATGGGGACGCGTTTGAAACTTTGCCGCTTAAATTTTTCTTTCCAGACGGCCTAATGCCTGGAAAGTTGGTGGAGCCAGCCGGGATCGAACCGGCGACCTCTTGCATGCCATGCAAGCGCTCTCCCAGCTGAGCTATGGCCCCACGCGGCGGGAGAAGCGAAATTGTAGGGGGGGCTTTGCCGACTTGCAAGCATCCGTGAAAAAAAAATTTCACGGTGGCGGATTCGGGGCGCATCCGGTGGAATAGGGCGCTCGCAGAAACCGAGCGGATCGCAGCATCGTGAGGATTCAGTTCACCATCGCCGAATGGGCCGCCTGGGCGCCCGGACTGGAAACCGCCGAGGCCTGGCGCGAATGGGCGCGCCAGCCGTTTCCGCCCCACGGCGAGGGCACGCCGGCGCTGGGGGAGGTACCGGCGATGCAGCGGCGGCGAATCGATCGCCTGGGGCGGATGGCGATCCAGACCGCCTACTGGTGCCAGCGCGCGGAGGCGGAAGGCATTCCGTTCGTGTTCGCCTCGCGGCACGGCGACGTGGCCTGCTCGGTGGAACTGCTGGAATCGCTGAGCCGTCGCGAAACCCTGTCGCCGACCAGCTTCGGACTCTCCGTGCACAACGCGATCGCCGCGCTGTATTCGATCGTGCGCGGCGAGCGTGGCAACTATCTGGCGCTCGCCGCCGGACACGCCACGCCGGAAGCGGCGCTGGTGGAGGCGGCGGGACTGCTCGGGGATGGCGCGCCTGAAGTACTGGTGGTGGTCTACGACGCCGCACTGCCCGAGGTCTATGCCGATTTCAGGGACGAACCGGATCCTTTCCACGCCTGGTGCTGGCGGGTGGCGCCGGCGGATCGCGACGACGGCATCGCCGTGGGACTGGGCTGCGGTGCGGCGCCGGCGGAGGCGGGCGCGCCGGAATCCGCGGCCCTGCCGCACAGTCTGGAGGTATTGCGGTTCCTGCTGGCCGGTTCCGGCACGCTGCGGCACGTGGCTGATGGGCGGCAATGGGAGTGGCGCCACGGTGGGTGACCGCCTGGACCATCTGTGGCGGGTGTTCGGCACCGGCCTGAGTTTCCTGGCCTTCGGTGTCGGCGGGCTGGTGCTGAGGGTGCTGGTGTTCCCGCCGATGCAATGGTTCGTGCGCGATCCGTCGCGCCGGCGACGGCTGGTCCGGCGCGCCGTGCAGCGCAGTTTCGCCGCGCACGTGGAACTGATGCGCCAGTTGGGCCTGCTGACCTATGAAATCCGCCATCGCGAGCGCCTGCAACGCGACGGCCTGCTGATCCTGGCCAATCATCCGACCCTGATCGACGTGGTGTTCCTGGTCTCGCTTTTGCCCAACGCCGATTGCGTGGTGAAGTCGGCGGTGGCGCGCAATCCGTTCATGCGCGGGCCGGTCCGGGCCGCGGGTTACGTATCCAACGACGATGGCGCCGGACTGGTGGACGATTGCATCGCAGCGGTGAGGGCGGGCGGCAACCTGGTGATTTTTCCGGAGGGGACCCGGACCGTGCGCGGGCAGCCGCCGAAGCTGCAGCGCGGGGCCGCCAACATCGCCGTCCGCGGCCGCCTGGACATCACGCCGGTCAGGCTGAGCTGCACGCCGATGACGCTGGGGAAAGGGGAGAAATGGTATCGTGTGCCCACGCGCCGGTTCCATGTGGTGGTGGACGTTCAGGAAGACCTGCCGATCGCACGGTTCCTGAACGCCGCCGAGTCCGGAACCGGAGGGGACGCGGCAGCCGCCAGGCGGCTCACCGACTATTTGACGCATTATTTTTCTGGAGAGGAAACGCGTGCAGGCACTTGAGCACGAGATCAAGGAATTGATCATCGCCGCCCTGTCCCTCGAGGACATCGGTCCCGATGACATCGATACGGCGGCGCCGTTGTTCGTCGAAGGATTGGGGCTGGATTCGATCGACGCGCTGGAACTGGGCCTGGCCCTGCAGAAGCGCTACGGCGTCAGCCTGTCGGCGGACTCGCAGGAAACCCGCAAGCATTTTTCCAGCGTGCGCGCGCTGGCCGAGTTCGTCGCGTCGCAGCGGGCGGCGTGAAGGGCGCGGCGAGGGGACTGAAATGACCAAGAACGAACTATTCGACCGGATCGCCACGATCCTGCACGACACCTTCGAAATCGATCCGGCGAAGATCACGCCGGAATCGCGCCTGTACGACGACCTGGACATCGACAGCATCGACGCGGTCGATCTGATCGTCCAGCTCAAGCCGCTGCTGGGCCGCAACCTGCAACCGGACGCGTTCAAGACCGTCCGCACGGTGCAGGACGTCGTCGACGTGCTGTATGGCCTGATCCGCGACCAAGCCGCCTGATCAAGGCGCGGCGCGCTCATGGCGAACCGGGTCCGCGCGGCATTGTTCATTGCCCTGTCGCTGGCCTATCCGCTGGTCGTCTACCTGGCGCTCGGCCGGTTCGAGCCGCGCTGGCTGGCGCTCCTGCTGATGGCGCTGGCGCTGCTGCGCGCGCTGGCGACCCGCCAGCCGGTGTGGCTGGCGGCGGCGGGCGGGGCGGCGATTCTGGCCGCGCTGACCACGGTGTTCAACGATGCGCTGCCGCTGAAGCTGTATCCGGCGCTGGTCAACGCGGTGATGCTGGTGGTGTTCGCGGTGAGCCTGCGCTTCCCGCCCACGGTGGTGGAGCGGATCGCCCGCGTGAGCGAGCCGGATCTGCCGGCGCGCGCGGTCGCCTATACCCGCCGGGTCACCCAGGTGTGGTGCGTGTTCTTCATCTTCAATGGCGCACTGGCGCTGGCAACGGCCTTATGGACCACGGATCGCGTCTGGGCGCTCTACAACGGCGGCATCGCCTACCTGCTGATGGGCGCCTTGTTCGCGGGCGAGTGGCTGGTGCGGCAGCGCGTGCGGGCGGCGCACCGGCATGAGTGAGTGGCTGCCGCTGGACCGCATCGCCGTCGATGCCCGGACCGGACGGCGGGTCGGTCCGGATTGGGATCACCCGGCGTTCCGGACCCGGGTACTGGCCTGGCAGGCGGCATTCGCCGGCGCCGGGGGCCGTGACTGGGCGCTGTACTTCGAGGACGCGACCGCCTTCGCCGCGGCCCTGTTCGGTGCCTGGCACGCCGGCAAGCGGGTATTCCTGTGCGCCGACAACCTGCCGGCCACCCGTGAACGGCTGGCCGGGCAGGTCGATGGCTTCGCCGGCGACTTCACGGATGGTGGCGTGATGCCCGCGGACGTGGTTCCGGACACGGTCCTGGCGCCGCTGGACGAGGCCGCGACCCGGTTGCTGGTGTTCACTTCCGGCAGCACCGGCGAGCCGGTCGCCATCGAGAAGCGGCTGGATCAGCTGGCGCGGGAGGTGGAAGCGCTGGAAGCCGCTTTCGGCGCGGACCTCGGCGCGGCGACGGTACATGGCACGGTGTCCCACCAGCACATCTACGGACTGCTGTTCCGGGTGCTGTGGCCGCTGGCGGCCGGCCGGCCGATCGCGCCGCGTACCTTCTTCCACGAGGACCTGCTGGCCGCCCTGGCCGGGCAACCGGCGTTGCTGGTGGCCAGCCCGGCGCACCTGAAACGGCTGCCGCAGCAACTGGACTGGGCCTCGCTGGGCGGGCAATTGCGGGCGGTGTTCTCCTCCGGCGGCGCCTTGCCGGCCGAGGCCGCGCTGGAAGCCCGCCGCTGGCTGGGGGTGGCCCCCACCGAAATCTACGGCAGCAGCGAGACCGGCGGCATCGCGTGGCGGCGCTGGGACGACGAGCAACCGGCCTGGCGCGCGCTGCCCGGGGTGGCCTGGCGGGTCCAGGATGGACGCCTGCAGGTGCGCTCGCCGCATCTGGCCCAGGCGCGGGAGTGGTGGACCAGCGAGGACCGGGTACACGCCGACGGAGACGGGTTCCGCCTGCTCGGGCGGGCGGATCGTATCGTCAAGGTCGAGGAGCGCCGAGTGTCGCTGGATGGACTGGAGCGCGACATTGCCGGTCATCCGCGGGTGGCCGAAGCCCGCGTCTGCGTGCTGCCCGGCGCGCGCGACGCGCTGGTGGCGGTGGTGGTGCCCAACGAGGCCGGCTGGGAGTACCTGCGCGAACACGGCCGCCGCGCGCTGTCGCAGCAGCTGTCGCAACATCTGGCCGGCCGCCACGACGCGGTCGCGCGTCCGCGCCGCTGGCGTTACGCAGTGGCCCTGCCGGTCAACGCGCAGGGCAAGGTCACCGAGCGGGCGCTGACCGCGCTGTTCCGGCCCGAGCGTCCGGAACCGCACTGGCGCGTGCGTGAACCGCTGGCCGCCGAACTGGAACTGGATCTGGACGCGGATCTGGCGGTGTTCGACGGTCATTTTCCGCAGGCGACGATCCTGCCCGGGGTGGCGCAACTGGACTGGGCGATCCGGTTCGGCCGCGAAGCCTTCCCGCTGCCGCCGCGGTTCCTGCGCATGGAGGCGCTGAAGTTCCAGCGCGTCGCGCGTCCGGGCGACCGCATCCGCCTGCACCTGCAATGGGCGGCGGAAAAATCGACGCTGGCATTCCAGTACACCTCCGCGCATGGTCCGCACGCCAGTGGCCGGGTCGTGTTCGCGGCGCAGGAAGGACACTGAACCATGTCGGTCGATCGCTTGATGGTGATCATTCCGGTGTTCGACCACGAGCACGCGATTGGCGCGATGGTCACCGGCGTGCTCGCCTCCGGGCTGGATTGCCTGCTGGTGGACGACGGGTCCGGTCCTGCCTGCGCACGGGTGCTGGATGCGTTGGCCGATGCGCATGCGCCGCGCGTGCGGCTGCTGCGGCTGGCGCACAACCAGGGCAAGGGCGGGGCGGTGATGGCGGGCTTCCGCGAAGCCGCGCGGCTCGGTGCCAGCCACGCATTGCAGATCGACGCCGACGGCCAGCACGATCCCGCCGACATTCCGCGTTTCGCCGAGGCGTCGCGGCAGCGACCGCAGGCGATCATCTGCGGCGTGCCCGAATACGACGAAAGCGTGCCCAAAGGGCGCCTGTATGGCCGCTACCTGACCCACGTCTGGGTCTGGATCAACACGCTGTCGTTCGCCATCCGCGATTCGATGTGCGGCTTCCGCGTCTATCCGCTGGCGCCGGTGCTGGCGCTGATGGCGCAGGAACCGATTGGCCGGCGGATGGATTTCGACATCGAAATCATTGTGCGGTTGTTCTGGCGCGGCGTGGCGGTGGTCAACCTGCCGACCCGGGTGACCTATCCCAGCGACGGCGTGTCGCATTTCGATGTCTGGCGCGACAACGTGCGGATCAGCCGCATGCACGCGCGCCTGTTCTTCGGCATGCTGCGGCGCCTGCCGCGCTGGCTGCTGCGTGGACGGACGGTGCCCGCGTGAGCGCCACCGGACAACCGCACTGGGCGGACATCGCCGAGTCCACCTCGGTGGCCGGTGTGCGCTTCCTGTGCGGCGTGCATCGCTGGCTGGGACGCTGGCCGTTCCGGCTGTGCGCCTATCCGGTGGTGTTCTTCCACCGGCTGGGCAACGCCACCGCGCGCGCGGCGTCGCTGCAGTACCTGCGCCGGCTGCATGCGCACGATCGCGGAGTGTTCGGTGGCGAGCCGGGGAGCTGGCAGAGCCTGCGCCATTTCTTCATGTTCGCCGAGACCCTGCTGGACAAGATCCTGGCGATGGGCCACCGCTATCCCGAACAGCGGGTGATCACCCACCGCGACGTGATGATGGCGATGGTCGCGCAGCGGCGCGGCGGGCTGATCATCACCGCGCACATCGGTTGCCTGGAGCTGTGCCAGGCGCTGGCCGACCGGGTGCCGGGTTTCCGCCTGACCGCGCTGGTGCATACCTCGCACGCCGCGCGCTTCAACCGCCTGCTGGATCGGCTGGACCCGGCCAACGGCGTGCGCCTGATGCAGGTGACCGAGCTGGGGCCGGCCACCGCCACGGTGCTGGCCGAACGCATCGCCGCCGGCGAGTTCGTCGCCATCGCCGGCGACCGCGTGCCCTTGCAGGGCGGGCGCAGCGTGCGGGTGCCGTTCCTGGGCCATCCGGCGCCGTTTCCGATTGGCGCCTATGCGCTGGCCTCGGCGCTGGGCTGCCCGGTGTTCACGATGGCTTGCACCCACGCCGGCGATGGTTACGAAGTGCGCTTCGAACCCTTTGCCGAAAACATCCGCCTGCCGCGCGGTTCGCGCGACGCGGCGCTGGCCGAACACGCCGGGCGGTTCGCACAATGGCTGGAGCGCCAGTTGGTCGGCGCGCCTTACGACTGGTTCAATTTCTTTCCCTTCTGGGATCAGGTTACGCATGACGCTTCCCCCCGAGAGTGACACCGGCGCGGTCCGGTTCGGCGATGCCCCGTTGCGCATCGAGGACGTGACGGCGCTGGCGCGCCGGCAGCGCGAGGCCCGGCTGTCCGACGACGCCGGTTTCCGCGCGCGCATCGCCCGCGGCGCCGACTTCCTGGATCGCGTGCTGCGCGAGGACGGCGTCATCTACGGCGTGACCACCGGCTATGGCGATTCCTGCACGGTCAACATTCCGCCGGAACTGGTCGCCGAACTGCCGCACCACCTCTACACCTACCATGGCTGTGGACTCGGCAGGTTCCTTGACGCCGAGGAGACCCGCGCGGTCCTCGCGGCGCGGCTGGCATCGCTGGCGCGCGGCATGTCCGGCGTCAGCCAGGGACTGCTCGACGGGCTGGAGAACCTGCTCCGGCACGACGTGCTGCCGCTGGTTCCGGCCGAAGGCTCGGTGGGGGCGAGCGGTGACCTGACTCCGCTGTCCTACGTGGCGGCGGTGCTGTGCGGTGAACGCGACGTCATCCACGCCGGCGTGCACCGGCCCGCGGCCGAAGCGTTGGCGGAGATCGGCATGACCCCGCTCAAGCTGCGGCCGAAGGAAGGCCTGGCCATCATGAATGGCACCGCGGTGATGACCGCGCTGGCCTGCCTGGCCTGGGAACGCGCCGACTACCTGAGCCGGCTGGCGACCCGGCTGACCGCGTTCAACGTGCTCGCCAGCGACGGCAACGCGCACCATTTCGACGAGGTGCTGTTCGACGCCAAGCCGCATCCCGGCCAGTCGCGGACCGCCGCGCGCCTGCGCCAGGACCTGCACAGCGATCGTCCGCCGCGCAACGAGCAGCGCCTGCAGGATCGTTATTCGCTGCGCTGCGCGCCGCACGTGATCGGCGTACTGGAAGACGCGCTGCCGTTCTTCCGCCAGTTGATTGAAACCGAACTCAACAGTGCCAACGACAACCCGCTGATCGATCCCGAGCGCGGCCAGATCCTGCATGGCGGGCATTTCTACGGCGGCCACATCGCCTTCGCGATGGACGCGATGAAGAACGCGGTCGCCAACCTGGCCGACCTGCTGGATCGCCAGCTGGCGCTGCTGGTGGACACCCGCTTCAACCACGGCCTGCCGTCCAACCTGTCCGCCGCGAGCGGTCCGCGCGCGGCCATCAACCACGGGCTGAAAGCCTTGCAGATCAGCGTGTCGGCGTGGACCGCCGAAGCGCTCAAGCTGACCATGCCGGCCTCGGTGTTCTCACGCTCGACCGAATGCCACAACCAGGACAAGGTCAGCATGGGCACGATCGCCGCCCGCGACTGCCTGCGCGTGATCACCCTGACCGAACAAGTGGTCGCAGCCATGCTGATCGCCGCCCGCCAGGCGGTGGAACTGCGCGCGCGCGCCGGCGGTTCGGCCGTGTTCGGCGAGCAGGCGGCGGCGATGTACGCGGATCTGCGCGACCGCATCGCCCTGGTCGTCGAGGACCGCGCGCTGGACAACGAGTTGCGCGCGCTGTGCGAGGACGTGCGCGCGCGGCGCTGGGGCCTGTATGCCGACGCCTGATCTGTCCTGCGAAATCGCGCTGTCGCCAGCCTTCCACGACTGCGATCCGATGCAGGTGGTCTGGCACGGCAACTACTTCAAGTACCTGGAAATCGCCCGCTGCACGCTGCTGCAACGGTTCGACTACGACTATCCGCAGATGCAGGACTCCGGTTTCCTGTGGCCGGTGGTGGATGCGCGTATCAAGTACATCCGTCCCCTGCGCTATGCGCAGCCGCTGGTGGTGCGCGCCGAAATCGTGGAGTGGGAAAACCGGCTGAAGCTGGAATACGTCATCCGCGACGCCGAATCCCAACAGGTCCTGACCCGCGCCCACACCCTCCAGGTGGCGGTCGAGGCGGCTTCAGGCGAGATGCTCTATGTGTGTCCGCCGGTGCTGTGGGAACGGCTGGGAGTGCAGGTCGAATGAAGCGGTGGTCCGGTTTCCTGTTGTCGTCGGTGCTGCTGCTGGCGGCGGGCGCGTGGCCGCCGTCCGCGCGCGCGGCGGACGATCTGGCGGTGATCCAGCAGCGCGTCGCCCAGGTCGAAGTGTTGCGCGGCCAGTTCGAACAGGAAAAACGCATCACCGGCTTCAAGAACCCGCTGCGTTCGCAGGGCCGGTTCGTGGTCGCTCGGCAGAAGGGGGTGATCTGGACGACGGAAAAGCCGTTCCCGTCCGAGATGGTGATCACCCGCGACCGCATCCTCAGCCGCCAGCGCGACGGCAGCCAGCGGGTCGAGGTGGACGGTCGCGAGCAGCCGGCGCTGCGCTCGGTCAACGCGATGATGTTCGCGCTGGTCAGCGGCGATGTCGCCGCGCTGTCCTCGCGTTTCGAAACCCGGGTGCAGGCGTTGCCGGACAACGGCTGGCGGCTGGGCCTGAAACCGCGTTCGGCGGCACTGGCCAAGGTGTTCGCCAGAATCGAGCTGAGTGGTGATCGCTACGTGCGCGAGGTGCGGATCGAGGAAGCCAACGGCGACAGCACGCTGCTGCGGTTTTCCGCGCTGAAGGACACGCCGGCCACGCTGGCGGCGGACGAGGCGCGCCGCTTTGACTGAAGGCCTGGACGCGCGAGATCGCCGCTGGCGTTCCGGCTGGCGCTGGCTGGCCCTGCTGTGGCTGCTCGCGGTGGCCGCGGTCGCGGCGCACCAGTGGCGGTTCTGGCAGCACCCGCCGATCGACAGCGACATCCTGGCGCTGTTGCCGCGCGATGCCGATGATCGCGTGCTGGCCGATGCCACCGAGCGCATTGCCGATGCCGGTGCGCGCCAGATCGTGGTGGTGCTGGTTGCGGCCACGCCGGAGCAGGCGCATCGGGCCGAAACGGCGTTCCGCCGTTCGCTGGCCGGTGAGGAGGCGGCGCGATTGCCGTTCACCGCGGCCGACAATGCCGCCGACTGGTTTCCGCAGGCGCAGGCTTTCTACGCGCCGTATCGCGATCGTCTGCTGACGCCCGGACAGCGCGTCGGCATCGCCACGGCCGACACCGCCGTGCTGGCGGAACAGGCGCTGGCCGCGCTGTACGGTCCCATGGGCGCGCCCCGGTTGACCGAATGGCGGCAGGACCCGCTCGGCCTGTGGCCGCAATGGTGGCAGGCGCGCGCGCGGGCGTCGGGCCTGAGCGTGGGCGAGGACGGCCTGCTGGAAAAGGATGGCCTGCACTGGAGCGTGCTCGCGTTCCAGACCCGCGCTTCGGCGTTCCGGCTCGATGGCGAACGCATCATCCAGGATGCGCTGGACCGCGCCGGCGCCGCCGCGCGCGCGGCCGAGCCCTCGGTGCGCGTGCTGCGCGCGGGCGTGCCGCTGCACGCCGAGGCGGCGGCGGTGCAGGCCAACCGCGAAATCAATACCATCGGCTGGGGCTCGCTGGCGGCGGTGTTGCTGCTGGTGTGGCTGGCGTTCCGTTCGCTGCGTCCGATCCTGCTGGTGGCCGCTTCGCTGATCATCGGCTGCGCGACCGCCCTGTCGGTGACCGCGCTGGTGTTCGGCCAGGTTCATCTGCTGACCCTGATTTTCGGCGCCAGCCTGGTCGGCGTGGCCGAGGACTACGGCATCCACTGGTTCGCCTCGCGCCAGGGCGTGGCGGCGGAACGGCGCTGGGCGTTGCTGCGCCACCTGTTGCCGGGCCTGTGGCTGGCATTGGCGACCAGCGCGCTGGCCTATCTGGCGTTGGGACTGGCGCCGTTTCCGGGCCTGCGCCAGATGGCACTGTTTTCGGTGGTCGGGTTGGCCGGCGCGTTCCTTACCGTGATCTGCCTGTTCCCGTGGCTCGATGGCGGCCAGGTGCGCGATACCCGTTTCTCGCGGGCGATTGGCCGTTCGCTGGACCGCTGGCCGCGCGCGGTTCGCAGCCGCGGCGGGATCGTGGTGGGCGTGCTGGTGGCCGTGGTGCTGGTCGCCGGCCTGCTGCGCGTGCATGGCGATGACGACCTTCGCAGCCTGCAATCCTCGCCACCGACGGTGATGGCCCAGCAGATCGAAGTGGGGCGGCTGCTGGGGATGCCGAGTCCCGCGCAGTTCTTCCTGATCCGCGCCGACGATGCCGAAACCCTGCTGCAACGCGAAGAGGCGTTGACCGAACGCCTGCGCAAGCTGGAGACCGATGACCGCATCGGCGGCCATCGCGCGATCAGCGACTGGTTGCCGTCGCTGCGCCGGCAACAGGCCGACGCCGTATTGACCGGACGGGTGGAAAGCGCGGTGATGGCGCAGGTCGGACAGGCGCTGGGCGAATCGCTTGCGCGTCCGGATTTCAGCGCCGGCCCCCTGTGGCCCGAGGCGTGGCTGGCTTCGCCGGTGTCCGCGCCGTTCCGCCATCAATGGCTGGGGCAGGTGGGCGGACAACTGGCCAGCGTGGTGCTGATCGATGACCTGGGACGCGACGGCGCGCTGGCGTTGCTGGAGCAACAGGCCGCGCAACTGCCCGGAGTGCGCTGGGTCGATCGCACCGCCGACTTCTCGCGCCTGCTGCGCCATTACCGCCACCTGATGAGTGGGCTGCTGCTGGCCGGCGCGGTGCTGGTGTATGCATTGCTGTGGTGGCGCTATCGCGCCGGCGCCTGGCGGGTGATGTTGCCGACCCTGCTGGCCGGCGCGTTGACCGTCGCGCTGTTGGGATTGGCGGGCCAACCGCTGCAACTGTTCAACGTGCTGGCCTTGCTGCTGTTGCTGGGCATGGGCATCGACTACGGCATTTTCCTGACCGAACACCGCGGCGACGCCCGCGCCTGGATGGCGGTATGCATCGGCGCGGCCAGCACCTGGCTGTCGTTCGGGCTGCTGGCGCTGTCGGCGACACCGGCGTTGCGCGCCTTCGGTCTCACCCTGCTGCTGGGCATCGGCCTGGTCTGGCTGGTTTCACCGTTGTTCCGCCCACCGGCGGCTTCCCCGTCACCTCTAGAGCACGAGTAGCAAGGAATGAAAATCGAACAGACGGAAATCCTGATCATCGGCGCGGGCCCGGCGGGCTCGGTGGCGGCGGCGATGCTGCGCCAGCAGGGACGCCGCGTGCTGATCCTGGAACGCGAGCAGTTCCCGCGCTTCTCCATCGGCGAGAGCCTGCTGCCGCAGAGCATGGAATACATCGAGGCCGCCGGGCTGCTGCAGGACGTGGTGGAAGCCGGCTTCCAGTACAAGAACGGTGCCGCGTTCGTGCGCGGCGAGCGCACCACCCAGTTCGATTTCCGCGACAAGTTCTCGCCGGGCTGGGGCACCACCTACCAGGTGCAGCGCGCCGACTTCGACCACGTGCTGGCCAGGGGCGCGGAGCGGATGGGCGCGGAGGTCCGTTATCGTCACGAAGTGCTGGCCGCCGAACCGGGCGAGCGCCCGCGGGTGACCGTGCGCTCGCCGGAAGGCGAGACCTACCAGGTCGAGGCGGACTTCATGCTCGACGCCAGCGGCTTCGGACGGCTGCTGCCCAAGCTGCTGAAACTGGAATCGCCGTCGAATTTCCCGGTGCGCGGCGCCATCTTCACGCACGTTCGCGACCATATCGCGCAGGATGCCGGTTTTGATCGCAACAAGATCCTGATCACCACCCACCCCGAGCACGTCGACGTATGGTACTGGACCATCCCGTTCTCCAATGGCTGCTGCTCGCTGGGCGTGGTCGCGGAAATGGAATTCCTCAACCGCTATCCGGGCACGGAGCTGGAGCGCCTGCAGGCGATCGTCGGCGAGGATCCCAACCTGACCCGGCTGCTGAAGGACGCGGAGTGGGCGGTGCTGCCGGTGCGCCAGATCACCGGCTACTCGGCCAACGTGAACTCGCTGTGGGGGCCGGGCTACGCGCTGCTGGGCAACGCCGGCGAATTCCTGGATCCGGTGTTCTCCTCGGGCGTGACCATCGCCTTCAAGTCGGCGCAACTGGCGGCCGACTGCCTGCGGCGCCGCTACGCGGGCGAAGCGGTGGACTGGGAAACCGACTACTCGATACCGCTGCGCGCGGGCGTGCAGACCTTCCGCCGTTTCGTGGAGGCGTGGTATGCGGGCGGCTTCCAGAAAATCATTTTCCATCCTGACCAGCAGCCGGAGATCCGCCGCATGATCTGCTCGATCCTGGCCGGCTACGCCTGGGATACCCGCAACCCGTACGTCGCCGACACCGGCCGCCGCCTGCGCGTGCTGGAGGAACTGTGCGACGCCTGATCGCCCTGTTGGGCATGCTGTGCCTGCTGGCGGCCTGCGCGCATCGCACGCCGGCACCGGCGGTCGCGTTGCCGCCGCTGCGGCTGGCGCCGGCCGCGCTGGGCAAACCGCTGGCGGTGCAGCAGCGCCTGCATTTCCAGTTCGGCGCCCGGCAACGCGATCTGGAGGCGTTGCTGGAAGTGGACGCGCAGGAAGTGCGGCTGGCGGTGCAGGCACTCGGCCAGTCCGGCGTGCGCCTGCAATGGGATGGCCGCGAATTGCACCAGCAACGCGCGCCCTGGCTGCCGCCGGCGGTGCGCGGCGAGCGCGTGCTGGACGATCTCCAGTTCGCGCTATGGCCGCTGGAAGCCGTGCGTGGCGCCTTGCCCGCCGGGTGGCGGGTGGAGGACGATGGCCACGAGCGTCGGCTGCTGCGCGACGGCACCGCCTGGCTGGTGCTGACCCGCGACGCGCCGGACAACCTGCGGCTGCGCAACCTGGCCGAAGGCTACGCGCTGGACATCCAGACCGTGGGCGGAGAGGCCAACCCGTGAACGCCGCGCAGGTCTTCCTCAACGAACTCGGCATCACCTGCGCGCTGGGCACCGGCCGCGACGCGGTGGCGACCGCGCTGTTCGCCGGCGATGCGCCCGGCGGCGTGCGCCTCAGCGAAGCGCTCACCCCCGGGCGACCGCTCATGCTGGGCGCGGTGACCGGCGTCCTGCCGGATCTGTCCGACTGCCCGCTGCCGTTGCGCGGACGCAACAACGCGCTGTTGCGCGGCGCATTCACCCAGATTGCACCGGCCGTGGCCGCCGCCATCGACCGATATGGCGCCGACCGGGTGGCGGTGGTGCTGGGAACCAGCACCTCCGGCATCGGCGAATCCGAACAGGCCTTGCCGTTCAAGCACGAACACGGCAGTTGGCCGGCGGGCTTCCACTACGCCCAGCAGGAGATCGGCACGCCGGCGCGGTTCGTCGCCGCCGAAGCGGGCGTGCACGGTCCGGCCTGGACGATATCGACCGCCTGTTCCTCCAGTGCCAAGGCCCTGGCTTCGGGGGCGCGCCTGCTGCGCGCGGGCATCGTCGACGCGGTGATCGCCGGTGGCGCGGACTCGTTGTGCCGCTTCACCATCGACGGCTTCAGCGCGCTGGAATCGGTATCGGCCGCCCGTTGCAATCCGTTCTCGCGTCACCGCAACGGCATCAACATCGGCGAGGGTGCCGCGCTGTTCCTGATGACCCGCGAACCCGGACCGGTGCGGCTGGCGGGGTGGGGCGAAACCGCCGATGCCCACCATATTTCCGCGCCCGAGCCGCAGGGTGTCGGCGCCATCGCCGCGATCGGGCAGGCATTGGCGCGCGCGGGTGTGCAGGCCGACGACATCGACTACGTCAACCTGCACGGCACCGCCACGCCGCAGAACGACGCGATGGAAAGCCGCGCGGTCGCCGCGACGATGCGGCCCGGCACGCCGGTGAGTTCGACCAAGCCGTTGACCGGGCACACCTTGGGCGCGGCGGGCGCGATCGAGGCCGGGCTGTCCTGGCTCGCGCTGGCGGCCAATCCCGAGCACCGCCTGCCGCCGCACTGGTGGGATGGCGAAGCGGATCCGGATCTGGCGCCACTGCACTTCGCCGCCCCCGGCGAGCGCGCCGCACGCCCGCTTCGGCATGTGCTCAGCCATTCCTTCGCCTTTGGCGGCAGCAACGCGGTCCTGCTGCTGGGAGCCGGATGATGAACCTGGACAACGCGCGCCCGTCGCCGGCCGCCGATGCGGCGCATCCGCTGTACGACATCGAACGGGTCATCCCGCATCGCGGCACCCTGCGCCTGATCGACCGCCTGCTGGGCTGGGACGAGGACCGGGTGGCGGTCGAGGTGCGGGTGCCGGCCGACGGGCCGTTCAGCGAGGAGGCCGGCGTGCCGGCCTGGGTCGGGGTCGAGTACATGGCCCAGGCCATCGCCGCCTGGGCCGGCTGTCGCGCCCGCCAGGCCGGCGGCGAGCCGAGCATCGGCTTCCTGCTGGGCACCCGCCGCTATCAGTCGGCCTGGACCCATTTCCCGGCCGGCACCCTGCTGCGGGTGGAGGCGATCCGCGAGCTGTTGGGCGACAATGGCCTGGGGATGTTCGCTTGCCGCATCGAGGCGAACGGGGACGAAATCGCAAGCGCCAACGTGTCGGTGTTCGAACCACCGGACGCGATGGCCTATCTGGAGAACGAGCAAGCATGAGTGGAGACTCGACGGTCCTGGTCACCGGGGCCAGCCGCGGCATCGGGCGCGCGATCGCGCTGCGTGCCGCGCAGGACGGGTTCGACGTGGTGGTGCATTACCGCAGCCGGGTGGAGGAAGCCGAGGCCGTGGCCGCGGAGATCCGCGCGCTTGGCCGGCAGGCGCGGGTGATGGGTTTCGACGTGGGCGATCGCGCCGCCGCCGCGCAGGCGCTGGAAGCCGATGTGGCCGCGCACGGCGCGTACTACGGGGTGGTCTGCAATGCGGGCATCGCCCGCGACAACGCGTTTCCGGCGATGAGCGGGGAGGACTGGGACGCGGTAATCCACACCAACCTGGATGCGTTCTACAACGTGCTCAACCCGCTGACCATGCCGATGGTGCGCCGACGCAAGCCCGGCCGCATCGTCACCCTGTCGTCGGTGTCGGGCCTGGTCGGCAACCGCGGACAGGCCAACTACAGCGCCGCCAAGGCCGGCATCATCGGCGCGACCAAGGCGCTGGCGCTGGAACTGGCCAGCCGCGAAATCACCGTCAACTGCGTCGCGCCGGGCCTGATCAACACCGAGATGGTGGCCGGCGAGGTGGCCGAGGAAGCGCTCAAGCTGATTCCGATGCGGCGCATGGGACAACCGGAGGAAGTCGCCGCGGTGGTGGCGTTCCTGCTGTCGCCGGCGGCGGCTTACGTGACCCGCCAAGTCATCTCCGTCAACGGAGGTCTGATCGGATGAGCGACGCCCAACTGAAACGCGTGGTGGTTACCGGCGCGGGCACGATCAGCCCGCTGGGCAACGACTGGCCCAGCGTGCACCTGCGCCTGCGCGAGTGCCGCAACGCCGTGCGGCACATGCACGAATGGGACATCTACGAAGGCCTGAACACCAAACTGGCGGCGCCAGCCGCCGAATTCGAACTGCCGCCGCATTACAACCGCAAGACCACCCGCAGCATGGGCCGGGTCGCGTTGATGGCCGTGCGCGCCACCGAACTGGCGCTGGAGCAGGCTGGTTTGCTGGGCGATCCGCTGCTGGGCAGCGGCAAGGTTGGCGTGTCCTACGGTTCGTCCGCCGGTACCCACAGCGCCATCGGCGACTTCGGCCGGATGCTCAACGAGCACACCACCGAAGGCATCAACGCCACCACCTACCTGAAGATGATGAGCCACACCGCGCCGGTCAACATCGGCGTGTTCTTCGGCCTGACCGGCCGGGTCATCACCACCTCCAGCGCCTGCACCTCGGGCAGCCAGGGCATCGGTTCGGCCTACGAGGCGATTCGCTTCGGCAAGCAGGTCGCGATGGTCGCCGGCGGCGCCGAACAGCTCGACGCCACCGCCGCGGCGGTGTTCGACACCCTGTTCGCCACCAGCGTGCGCAACGACGATCCGCAAAGCACGCCGCGCCCGTTCGACGCCGGTCGCGACGGACTGGTGCTGGGCGAGGGCGCCTGCACGCTGATCCTGGAAGAACTGGAACATGCGCGCGCGCGTGGTGCCCACATCCTGGCCGAGGTCGTGGGCTACGGCACCAACAGCGACGGCCAACACGTCACCCAGCCCAGCGCCGACACCATGGCCGAGGCGATGCAACTGGCGCTGGAAGACGCCGGCCTGACGCCGGACGCCATCGACTACGTCAACGCGCACGGCACCGCCACCGATCACGGCGACATCGCCGAGACCGCCGCGACCGCGCAGGTGTTCGGTGCGCGCATTCCGATCAGCTCGCTGAAGAGTTACGTCGGCCACACCTTGGGCGCCTGCGGGGCCTACGAGGCCTGGGCGACCATCCAGATGATGCGCGAGGGCTGGTTCGCCCCCACGCTCAACCTGGAAGCGCGCGATCCGCGCTGCGCCGAGCTGGACTACATTACCGGCGAGGGCCGCGAACTGCGGGCCGAACACGTGATGAGCAACAACTTCGCCTTCGGCGGCATCAACACCTCGCTGATTTTCCGCCGCTGGCAGGAATGACGACCGCCTTTTCCACTACAAGGAGTACCCGATGAAACGCCTTCTCACCGCCGCCCTGCTGACCCTGTCCATCGCCGCGCCGAACGCCTTCGCCGGCGACACCCGCCTGGAACTGCCGCTGCAGGAACTGATCGACTCGCCGCAGGCCAAGGAAGCCGGCATCGACGGCAGCGTGCGTTTCTACCTGGCCGGCCAGGCCCACCCCGCAGTGGTCTCGCGCATGGGCGAGGACGTCTCCAACAAGAAGACCAACGGTGTCGGCAAGAACGATGTTGAATCCTGCCGCTGGGTCGCCCTGTCGGTGCTCAAGGCCTTCCAGGAAAGCGCCAAGGCGCGCGGCGCCAACGCGGTGGTCGACATCACCAGCTACTTCAAGAAGAACGAATTCAAGAGCCCCACTAACTACGAATGCTATGCCGGCAACATCATGTCGGGCGTGGCGCTGAAGGGGACTTACGCGAAGGTGAAGTGAGGGCTGCCTGATCTCGACAGTCAAGAGGAGCCCAGCGGATGCCGGGCTTCATCTGATGATGTGGATAGAGGCAATTCAGTGCAAAGTACTGAGTGGTATCCAATTCGCGGCTTTGAAACGCCATCGGAGTATCGTCGCTTCGTGCAGCACATCGAGTCCTGCATCCGCGATGGCATCGTTGTCGAGGTGACGACGGACCCTGCCTGCAGTGACGGGGAAATCTACGGAGGGCGGTGGTTCCAGGACATCGCGACGTCAAGGACGTGGCGGCTAGTGGCGCCTGATTTCCCGTTTCGTGGTCTATGGGAACCGGTCAAGACGGCTGGTGACGGTTAGCGAGTTCGTGCATTGAGTTCAAGGAGACACTTGTGGTTCCGGAGGGGCCTCCCGTATCTGCGGGGCAGCACGAAGAACCCATTTCACCGGAACGGGTGCGAGCTCTTTCCTGTACGGAACTCGTGCGATCCGTCGCAGACAATTTTGGTGGAATCATATGGACGAGTGAATCGGTCACCCGCGATAGCGATTATGGCCATATCTATCGATACGATATCGATACGGCAGTGAGCGATGAAGCAGGCGGCGTGCGGACGTCGCGGGGAAAGATCGTGATATCGGCGCTGGATTCGGAGCGGATAGTCCTTTCCTATCACTCACTCTTTGATTTGCCCTGAAAGAACGGGTTCGTATGCGTGCATGCGGACCGAAGGCGAGTTCTTGTCTGTTGGATGTGAACACGGAACGCGGGCGCTAGCAGCCCGCGTTTTTTGTTACGCGTTGCCGGCGGCTTCGTCCGCTTCGGGTTCGCCGTAGTGGTAGCGCAGGGCGTCGAGCATGTCGTTGATGTCCTGGGCGATGTAGGCGAAGCAGTCGCTAAGGGCCTGCAGGGGAACCGGCAGACAGTGGTGCTCGTCCTTGCGGAAGCGCGGACTGGACAGCGTGGACAGAAGCTTGACGTGATCACGCAGCTGGATCATGTTGAGCTGGGTTTCTTCTTCCAACAGATAGACCATACGTGGGTTGGTCATGGGGACCTCCATTTCTTCGTTGAA
The DNA here is from genome assembly GCF_052044485.1 of Pseudoxanthomonas sp. 22568. NCBI lineage: Bacteria > Pseudomonadati > Pseudomonadota > Gammaproteobacteria > Lysobacterales > Lysobacteraceae > Pseudoxanthomonas > Pseudoxanthomonas sp. 22568. The sequence continues at coordinate 263,153 of NZ_JBQENC010000003.1, read as the reverse complement.
GTATCCCGGCACGCGGAAGCGCGGCCGGGAGCCGGGAGGCGAAAAACCGTATACAGGCGGCTGGGCTGATTCCCCTTGCGGGTTTTGTATTCGCCCCCTCCCGGCGTGAGGAGAAACGTGCGATCGCCGGTCGTCATCCAGTGATGAAACAAATAGGCCACGGGAAGACAGAGGGTTGTGTTCCTGTATAAGAGTTTTTCGAACTCCTGACGCCGAAGTTTGCTGATGCGCTTGCGCGATGTCGACTAACTTTGAACGTTTTCGATTCAATGTTTCCGTTGTCACGGAAGCGGCGTAGCCACGTTGTGTATCGGATGGCTCTGGATAGGGCGGAATGAAGATACGAGCGATGAGCTCGTACAACGATGGCGACCGAAGGGGAAGGCGCTGAAGAAAACAATCACGCCCGCCAGCACGGTGTTCTGCCCCTTCCCCCGCATGCGGGGGAAGGCTGGGATGGGGGCGCTTTTCAGCAGTCGTTTTCCATCCTTCGCAGCTGGTGTGCTGGTGTTTTTCCGACGTTGGTTGTCATGGCTCGGGATTCTTCCGCTTGCCCCCACCCCAATCCTCCCCCGCGGGCGGGGGAGGGGGCTAGTGTGTGTCTCTGGTAGGTTTTTTGCCCCTTCCCCCGCGTGCGGGGGAAGGCTGGGATGGGGGCGCTTTTCAGCAGTCGTTATCCATCCTTCGCAGTCGGTGCGGTGGTGTGGTTCCGGCGTTGTGTGTCATGGCTCGGGATCTTTCCGCTTGCCCCCACCCCAACCCTCCCCCGCGGGCGGGGGAGGGGACTGTGTCAGTGCCGCTGCGATGTTCTGCCCCTTCCCCCGCGTGCGGGGGAAGGCTGGGATGGGGGCGCTTTTCAGCAGTCGTTATTCATCCTTCGCAGTCGGTGCGGTGGTGTGTTTCCGGCGCCGGTTGTCTTAGCTCGGGATCTTTCCGCTTGCCCCCACCCCAACCCTCCCCCGCAGGCGGGGGAGGGGGCTGTGTCCGTGTGCCGATGTGGTATCGGTCGGACGGAACTGCGCTTGCGCGGTGCGCGGACTGGACGTCCTCGCGGGCGGTGTCGATTGCTAACGCACCCGCGACACCAGCCCCGTGAATCCGCCATACATCATCCGCTTGGGATCGAACGGCATCTGGTCGGGGCCCATGTCGGCGATGCGCGGGTCGGCCATCGCCTTGGCGTTCACGCGATCGCGGTGGGCACGGGAGCGGTAGCGGATCCAGGAAAAGATCACGACCTCGCCGGGTTTGAGTTTGACGCTGCGTGCGAACGAGGTGGTCTTGCCGTCGGGTACGTCGTCGCCCACGCATTCCCAGTACTCGACCGCGCCATGGTCCATCCAGACCTGTCCGGCCTGGCGGGCGAGTTTGCGGTACTCCGCAAGTCGTGCGGCGGGCACCGCCAACAGGAAACCATCCACGTATGCCATGAATCAACCTCCATGCGGAAGGGCGCATGCTCGCGCCCGACGTGTTAAGGCATGGCAAAGAGACCCTCTGTCGGAGGTGCCGCAGCGGATGCNCCGGGGCCGGGCTCAGGCGCTCGTGGGCAGCGACTGGTGACGCAGGCGCAGCGCGTTGGCGACCACCGAGGCCGAGCTCAGGCTCATCGCCAGCGCGGCCAGCATCGGTGAAAGCAACGGGCCGCCGAACAGGAACAGCAGGCCGGCGGCGACCGGCACACCCAATGCGTTGTAGAAGAACGCGAAGCCCAGGTTCTGGCGCATGTTGCGCACGGTTGCTTCCGACAATGCCTTGGCGCGGACGATGCCGCCCAGATCGCCCTTGACCAGGGTGACCTGCGCGCTGGACATCGCCACGTCGGTGCCGGTACCCATGGCGATGCCGACATCGGCGGAGGCGAGGGCGGGAGCGTCGTTGATGCCGTCGCCGGCCATCGCCACCACCCGGCCTTCGGCTTTCAGGCGGGCGACCAGCGCGGCCTTGTCGGCCGGACGCACTTCGCCATGGACCTCGTCGATGCCGACCTGCGAGGCCACCGCTTGCGCGGTGCGTTCGCCGTCGCCGGTGGCCATCACGATGCGCACGCCGATCGCCTGCAACGCACGCAGCGCCGAAGGCGTGGTGACCTTGATCGGATCGGCCACCGCGATCAGGCCGGCGGCGCGGCCGCCCACGGCCAGGAACATCACGCTGGCGCCCTCCGCGCGCAGGCGGCGGGCGTCGGCGTCCAGCGCCGACACGTCCACGCCGGTTTCCTGCATCAGCGCGGTGTTGCCCAGCGCCAGCGCGTAGCCGTCCACGTGACCGCGTACGCCGATGCCGCTTGAGGATTCGAAATCCTGTGCCGGCGCCAGCGCGATGCCGCGCTCGCGCGCTTCGGCGACGATGGCGTGCGCCAGCGGATGCTCGCTGCCGGCGTCCAGGCTGGCGGCCAGCCGCAGCGCTTCGTTTTCCTCGAATCCGCTGGCCGGAATCAGGACGCGGAACGCCGGACGGCCTTCGGTGAGCGTGCCGGTCTTGTCGACGATGAGGGTATCGACCTTGCGCAGGGTCTCGATTGCCTCGGCGTCGCGGAACAGCACGCCCAGCTGGGCGGCGCGGCCGGTCGAGACCATGATCGACATCGGCGTGGCCAGGCCCAGCGCACAGGGACAGGCGATGATCAGCACCGAGACTGCATTGAGCACGGCATAGGTCCACGACGGCTCCGGACCGAACAGGCCCCAGCCCAGGAAGGTCAGCACGGCCGCGGCCAGCACCGCCAGCACGAACCAGAACGACACCTTGTCGGCCAGCCGCTGCATCGGCGCGCGCGAGCGTTGCGCCTGCGCCACCAGTTGCACGATCTGGGCGAGCACGCTGTCGCTGCCGACCCGCTCGGCGCGGATGATCAGGCTGCCGGAGCCGTTGATGGTGGCGCCGATGACGCTGTCGCCGTTTTCCTTGGACACCGGCACCGGTTCGCCGGTCAACATCGACTCGTCGATGTGCGAGCGGCCTTCGATCACCACGCCGTCCACCGGCACCTTTTCGCCGGGGCGCACGCGCAGGCGATCGCCGACGTGGACGTGCGAGAGTTCGATGTCCTCTTCCTGGCCGTCCTCGCGCAGGCGGCGGGCGGTCTTGGGGGCGAGTCCGAGCAGCGCCTTGATCGCGGCCGAGGTCTGCGAGCGCGCCTTCAGTTCCAGCAACTGGCCCAGCAGGGTCAACGAGACGATGATTGCCGCGGCCTCGAAGTACACGCCGACCCGGCCGTGCTCGTGGAACGAGGCGGGAAACAGATCCGGCGCCACCGTTGCCACCACGCTGTAGCCGTAGGCGGCGCCGACGCCGGTGCCGATCAGAGTCCACATGTTGGGGCTGCGGTTGCGGATGGACTGCGCCCAGCGCTGGAAGAACGGCCAGGCCGCCCACAGCACCACCGGCGTGCTGAGTACCAGTTCGATCCAGGTGCGCGTGGTGGGAGACAGGCCGTGGAAGTACTGGCCGAACATCGCCAGCACCAGGGTCGCCACGCTCAGCGGCAGGGTCCACCAGAAGCGACGGCGGAAGTCGGTGAGTTCCGGATTCTCGCCGTCATCCAGCGAAGGCATCATCGGCTCCAGCGCCATGCCGCAGATCGGGCAGGTGCCGGGGCCGTCGCGGACGATTTCCGGATGCATGGGGCAGGTGTACTGCGCGCCGGGCACGGCCGGTTCGGGCTCGCGCTTCGGCGCCAGCCAGCGCGGCGGATCGGCGATGAATTTTGTGCGGCAGCCGGCCGAACAGAAGTGGTAGGCCTGGCCGGCGTGTTCGGCGTGGTGAGCGGTGGTGGTCGGATCCACGCGCATGCCGCAGACCGGATCGATCACGGTACCCGCGGTGTGTGCGGCGTGATGGTGTGCGTGGTCATGAGCGGCGTGGGAAGGCGCGGTGGCGTGGTGATGGGCATGTCCGTGCGCGTGGTCGTTGGAGCCCGCATGCGCGTGGTCGGCATCGCCACCGCGGCAGCACGCGTCATTCGCCTTCGCCGCGCTGGCGGCTTCGGCTTTTCCGGTGCCGCAGCACGCCGATGTTTTTTCCTCGGCGGCATGTGCGGCGAGGAATCGTTCGGGTTCGGCGACGAATTTGTCCCGGCAGCCAGCGGAGCAGAAGTGGTAGGTCTGGCCGTCGTGTTCGACGTGATGCGGCGCGGTCGCCGGATCCACGCTCATGCCGCAGACCGGGTCACGAACAGCGGCGGTCGGGGAGAATGAGGAACCGCCACCGCAGCATCCGCCTTGCGCCTTGTTGGCATCCGGCTTGTCGTGCGAATGGCAGGACCCGCTCATTTCGGTTCCTCGGCGAGGGCGGCCACGATCGGGCACTCGCTCAGATCGCCATGGCCCGGACAGGCCTCGACCAGGCTGCGCAGCGCGTCGCGCATGCGGGTCATCTCGGCCAGGCGCTCCTCAACGACGGCCAGTTTGCTGGCGGCGGCGGCCTTCATCTGGCCCATGTCCTCGCGGCCGGCGCTGATGTCCAGCAGATCGCGGACCTCGTCCAGAGTGAAGCCGAGCGCCTTGGCGCGGCGGATGAAGGTCAGGCGGGTGACGTCCGAGCCTTCATAGCGGCGGTAGCCGGCGGGGCTGCGGCTGGGCGGCGGCAGCAGTTGCTGGCGCTCGTAGTAGCGGACGGTATCGATGGGCACGCCCGCCAGGCGTGCCAATTGGCCGATGTTCATGGCGTTCTCCGGTTCGGAATGACGCCATTCTGCACCTTTGACCTTGGTCAAGAGTCAAGGGTTTTTGTCGCGCTGGCGGGCTCAGCCGCGGATGGCGTGCGCCGCGCGGTGGATCAGGCGGGCGGCGACCCGGGCGGTGCCATTGTCGCGGTCGAACGGCGGCGACAGTTCCGCCACGTCCATCAGCGCGACCTTGCCGGTCGCCGCGATGGTTTCCAGCAGTGGCTCCAGCACCTCCAGCGGCACGCCGCGGGCGCTGGGTGCGCTGACGCCGGGCGCCGTCGCGTGCGGCAGCACGTCCAGGCAGATGGTCAGGTAGATCAGGTCGATATCGCGCAGCCAGTCGGCCACGCGCTGCTGGCACAGGTCCAGCCGCCGCATGTCCATCTCGTCGTCCAGCAGATAGCGCACGCCCCGTTGGCGCGCGGTCTCGAACAACTGGCGGGTATTGGCCGATGCGCTGATGCCCAGGCACAGGTACTGCGCGTCCAGGCCGATGCCGGCGGCGTGATCCAGCGCCTGCAGGAACGGCGTGCCGGAACTGCCAACCGGTTGCTGGCGCAGATCGAAATGCGCGTCGAAATTGACGATGCCCACGCGCGGGCGACGCTCGCGCAGGTGGCCGACCAGGCCCTGGTAGCTGGCGAAGGCGATCTCGTGCCCGCCCCCCAGGCCGATCGGCAGGTGGCCGGCGTCGAGCAAGGCGGCGACGCGGGCGCCGAACGCCGCCTGCGCGCCTTCCAGATCCTCGCCTTCGCAGATCACGTCGCCCGCGTCGTACAGCGGGGCGTCGTCGCGCACCGGCAGGTTCGACAGTGCCGCGCGCAGGACCATCGGGCCCTGCGCCGAGCCGGTGCGGCCGTTGTTGCGGCGGATGCCCTCGTCGCAGGCGAAACCCACCAGCGCCACGCCAGCGGGTGCGCCCGCCTCGGGCGTGGCGACGATCTGGTGCCAGCGGCGGGTGTCGCCGTCGCCGGGCGGATCGATGCGGCCTTTCCAGCCTGGAATCACGCGGATACCCCGAGCGGCATGTCGACGAAGGCGGTCAATGTACCGCTGGCGACCAGCGCTTCCAATGCCTGCATCTCCGGCGCCAGGTAGCGGTCCTCGCCGTAGTGCGGGACTTCCGCGCGGATGCGGGCGTGGGCGGCTTCCAGCAGCTCGGAGGACTTCAGCGGACGGCGGAAGTCGATGCCCTGGGCGGCGGCCAGCAGCTCGATGGCGACGATGCGGCGCACGTTGGTCGCCACGTCGCCGGCCTTGCGCGCGGCGAAGGTCGCCATGCTGACGTGATCCTCCTGGTTGGCCGAGGTCGGCAGCGAATCGACGCTGGCCGGATGGGCGAGGGTCTTGTTCTCGCTGGCGAGCGCCGCGGCGGTGACGTGGGCGATCATGAAGCCGGAGTTGATGCCCGGCTCGGCCACCAGGAAGGCCGGCAGGCCGGAGATGCTGGCGTCGATCAACAGGGCGATGCGGCGTTCGGACAGCGCGCCGACTTCGGAGACGGCAATCGTGATCTGGTCGGCGGCGAAGGCCACCGGCTCGGCGTGGAAGTTGCCGCCGGAGATCACGTCGCCGGTGTCGGTGAACACCAGCGGGTTGTCGGACACCGCGTTGGCTTCGATCCACAGCGTGCGCGCGGCCTGCTGCAACTGGTCGCGGCACGCGCCCATGACCTGCGGTTGGCAGCGCAGGCTGTAGGGATCCTGCACGCGGGTGTCGTTGTGGCGGTGCGATTCGCGAATGGCGCTGCCGTGCAGCAGGCGCAGGTATTCGGCGGCGACCTCGATCTGGCCGGGCTGGCCGCGCACGGCATGGATGCGCGGATCGAACGGCGCGTCGGATCCACAGGCCGCATCCACGCTCAGCGCGCCGGCCAGCACCGCGGCCGAGTAGACCTGTTCGGCCGCGAACAGCGCGCGCAGGGCGATGCCGGTGGAAACCTGGGTGCCGTTGAGCAGGGCCAGGCCTTCCTTGGCGGCGAGCTTGATCGGGGTGATGCCCGCGGCGCGCAGCGCTTCGCCGGCATCGCGCAGTTCACCGTTGACGCGGACCTGGCCTTCACCCATCGCGGCCAGGCTCAGGTGCGACAGCGGCGCCAGATCGCCGGAGGCGCCGACCGAGCCCTGCGAGGGAATGCACGGCCAGATCTGCGCGTTGTACATCGCGATCAGCGCTTGCAGGGTCTGCTCGCGCACGCCGGAGAAACCGCGCGCCAGCGAGGCGATTTTCAGCGCCAGGATCAGGCGCACGGTGTCGTCGTCCAGCAGCGGACCCATGCCGACCGCGTGCGAGCGCACCAGGTTGGTCTGCAACTGTTCCAACTGGTCGACCGGGATGTGCACCTTGGCGAGTTTGCCGAAGCCGGTATTGATGCCGTAGGCGGGCGCACCGGCGGCGACGATCGACTGCACCGTTTCGGCGGAGGCGCGCACCGCCGGCAGGCAGGCCGGATCCAGTTGGATCGGCTCGAAGGCATTGGCGATGGTGCGGATCTGGGCCAGCGACAGCTGGCCGGGAACGAGATTCAACATGGAGGCTTATCCGGTGATGGCAGGCAGGTGCAGGTGGTGTTCGCGGGCACAGACGAGTGCGTCCTCGTAGCCGGCGTCGGCGTGGCGCATCACGCCCATCGCCGGATCGTTGAACAGGACGCGCGACAGGCGCTGGTCGGCGGCCTCGCTGCCGTCGCAGACGATGACCACGCCCGAATGCTGGGAGAAGCCCATGCCGACGCCGCCGCCGTGGTGCAGGCTGACCCAGGTGGCGCCGCCGGAGGTGGCCAGCATCGCGTTCAGCAGCGGCCAGTCGGAGACCGCGTCGGAGCCGTCGCGCATGCCTTCGGTCTCGCGGTTGGGGCTGGCGACCGAACCGCAGTCGAGGTGATCGCGGCCGATCACGATCGGCGCCTTGAGCTCGCCGTTGCGGACCATCTCGTTGAACGCCAGCGCGGCGCGGTGGCGCTCGCCCAGGCCCAGCCAGCAGATGCGCGCGGGCAGGCCCTGGAAGGCGATGCGCTCGCGCGCCTGATCCAGCCAGCGGTGCAGGTGGGCGTTGTCGGGGAACAGTTCCTTGATCTTGGCGTCGGTCTTGTAGATGTCCTCCGGATCGCCGCTCAGCGCGACCCAGCGGAACGGACCCATGCCGCGGCAGAACAGCGGTCGGATGCAGGCGGGGACGAAGCCGGGGAAATCGAAGGCATTGGCGACGCCGCGATCCTTGGCGACCTGGCGGATGTTGTTGCCGTAGTCGATCGTCGGCACGCCCATGTGGTGGAAATCGAGCATCGCCTTGACGTGGACGGCGCAGGACTCGGCGGCGGCGTTGGTCAGCGCGGCGCGCTCGGCGTCGCCGCCATTGCGCGCGGCGACCCACTGCTCGACCGTCCAGCCGGTCGGCAGGTAACCATTGATCAGATCATGCGCGGAGGTCTGGTCGGTGACCGCGTCCGGCCTGGCCACGCCCTGGCGCGCCAGCTCGACGAACTTCGGCAGCAGTTCGGCCGCGTTGCCGAGCAGGCCGACCGAGACCGGGCGATCGGTGGTGCGGATGATTTCCAGTGCCTCCTCGATGCTGCGGGCCTTGAAGTCCACGTAGCGGGTGCGCATGCGGAAGTCGATGCGCGATTCCTGGCATTCGATGACGATGCTGCTGGCGCCGGCCAGCGTCGCCGCCAGCGCCTGCGCGCCACCCATGCCGCCGAGGCCGGCGGTGAGGATCCATTTGCCCGACCAGTCGCCGCCGTAGTGCTGGCGGCCGAGTTCGACGAAGGTTTCGTAGGTACCCTGGACGATGCCCTGGCTGCCGATGTAGATCCAGCTGCCGGCGGTCATCTGCCCGTACATCATCAGGCCCTTCTTATCGAGCTCGTTGAAGTGGTCCCAGGTGGCCCAGTGCGGGACCAGGTTGGAATTGGCGAGCAGCACGCGCGGCGCGTCGGCGTGGGTGCGGAACACGCCGACCGGCTTGCCGGACTGGATCAGCAGGGTCTCGTCGTCGCCCAGCGTGCGCAGGGTTTCCAGGATCTTGTCGAAGCAGGCCCAGTTGCGCGCGGCGCGACCGATGCCGCCGTACACGACCAGTTCGTCGGGGCGCTCGGCCACGTCCGGATCCAGGTTGTTCTGCAGCATGCGGTAGGCCGCTTCGGTCAGCCAGCTGCGGCAATGCAGGTCGGTGCCGCGCGGCGCGCGGACGGGACGGGCACCGGCGGTGCGCGAGGGATCGGTGGCGGTCATGGTTATCCTCCGGGAGTGATGGTGGCGCCGACCTGGAAGGTGCCGACGAACCGATAGCGGGAAGCGGGGTAGGTGAGGCGGACCCAGGTGACGACCTGGCCGCGCGACCAGGTGCGACGGGTCAGCACCAGCACGGGATCGCCCTCGGCGATCTCCAGTTGCGCGGCCAGCCGCTTGTTGGCGGTCTCGGCCTCGATGACGTGTTCGGTGCGCTCCAGCGGCGCCACGCGCATCAGGTACTGGTGCGGAATCTCGGTCTGGAAATCGATGCCCAGGTAATCCGGCGCGCTGGCCGGATTGACGAAGCGGTCCTCCAACTGCAGCGGCTTGCCGTTGGCCTTGTGCAGCAGGCGGGTGTGGAACAGTTCGGCACCGGATTCCAGGCCGAACTGGTTGGTGACGGTGGGGCGCCCGACCACCGCCTCGCCGATCAGCACCTGCACGCTGTGGACCTGTCCGCGCGCGACGATTTCCTCGCGGATGCTGCGCACCTCGAACATGGCGGACTCGGCCTTCGGGCCGGCGACGAAGGTGCCGACACCCTGCACGCGGGTGAGCACGCCGGAGTCGCTGAGTTCGCGCAGCGCGCGGTTGACGGTCATCCGCGAGACGCCGAACTTGACCACCAGATCGTTCTCGCTGGGCACCCGACTCAACGGCGGCCAATCGCCATTGGTGATATGGCGGAGGATGTACTGCTTCAGCTTGAGGTAGTGCGGCTTGGGCGTCTCCATGGAAAAAGCATGTCATGTCTATACAACTGTCGCCAGCGATTTCGATGCCGCAGCGCACAAACGGTTGACACCCGTTTTCGATAAGTGTTAAGTCTCTCGTATAGACAACCTGGTGCCCGCTCTTCCCGATGTCGATTCGCCTGCTCCTGCGACTGGTCCTGATCACCGTCCTTTGCCTGGACGGCGCGGCCAGCGCGTGGGCGGCGACGCGGATGGCGGTTGCTGATCTGGCCGCGATCGGCGACGGCGAAAGCGGGCAGGGCGGCCATCGCCAGCATGATGAACAGGCCAAGCCTGACCGCGGCGCGCCCGCCTGCACCGCCGACGCGGGCTGGTTGACCGGCGATCCGACGAACGGCGATCACCACGATGATTGCGATTGCGGCAGCGCGACCAGTTGCGCCTGCAGTTGCGTGCTCACTTTTTATCCGGGACGCAACGCGCCGCTTTTCGCGGCCCAGCATGTCCTGGATGCGCCCTATCTGAATCCCCCGCTGTTGCCGGAAGTGCGCAGCGGCGTCTCGCGCGTGTTCCGACCTCCGATCGGCTGAGCTTGTCATGGCCGCGAGCGCGGCCCGTTCGTCCTGCCGGGCATTTCCCGCGGGACACCATCCGAACAGACAAGACACCCGACACGGGGAGAGAGCCCATGTTTTTCAAACCCAATCCGCTGGCCGCGGCCGTCGGCGCACTGCTGTGCGCAGGCTTCGTCCACACCCTGCACGCGCAGGACACCGCCACCGCCGACGCTGCATCGGCCCCGCAAGAGCAGGCGACCACGCTGGACACCGTCCAGGTCACCGGCAGCCACATCAAGCGCCTGCAGATTTCGGGCGTCGGTCCGGTGAGCGTCGTCGACGCCGAAACCATCGAACGTTCCGGCGCCACTTCGGTGGAAACCCTGCTGCAACGCCTGCCGGCCTCCGCCGGTTTCGCCGGCAGCCAGACCAACGCCTACTGGGCCGAGAACGGTTACGGCACCACCCAGGTCAACCTGCGTGGCCTGGGCATCAACCGCACCCTGGTGCTGCTCAATGGCCGTCGCGTGGTCAACGGCGGCACCGGCGCCAACAGTTCGGTCGACCTGAATATGATCCCGGTGGCGCTGATCGAGCGCATCGAGGTGCTGAAGGATGGCGCGTCGGCCATCTACGGCGCCGATGCCGTGGCCGGCGTGGTCAACATCATCACCAAGAAGAACTTCGAAGGCGCCGAACTGGCGATGCGCTATGGCCAGACCTTCGAGAGCGACGGCGAAGACGGATCCTTCGATCTGGTCTGGGGCACCACCAGCGATCGCGGCTCGCTGATGGCCGGGCTGAGCTATTCGGAAAGCGGCAGCGTCAACATGGCCACGCGCGCGCCTTGCGGGCTGGCGGTGGACGAGGACACCGGCGGCCTGGTCTGCTCCGGCAGCTCCACCACCATCGGCGGTCGCGCCTTGCTGGCCGACGGCAGCCGGGTCAACTTCAACCAGGATCCAAACGGCGACGGCGACTTCTACGAGCCGTATTCGGCGGCCAAGCACAACTACAACGGCAACCCGACCCTCAACGCGGTCAATCCGATCAAGCGCCTGAGCTTCAGCCTGTTCGGCGATACCCAGCTCAACGACACCACGCGCCTGTTCACCGAACTGATGTACACCAATCGCCAGTCGCACCAGCTCGCGACGCCAGGCGGCCTGGGCGTGTACCGGCCAATCAACATCGCCGCGGATCATCCGACCAACCCGACGGGGCAGGATCTGCTGTTGCAGCGTCGCCGCCTTGAGGAAGCCGGTACCCGCCGGTTCTTCCAGGACACCAACACCTTCCGCGCGGTGGTCGGGCTGGAAGGCCAGCTGGGCATGAACTGGGACTGGTCGGCCGCATTGAACTGGGGCCGCAACACCGGCCTGGACGGCTCCACCAAGGTGGCCAACCTGGACCGCGTGGACCAGACCCTCGACACCGCGATCTGCAGCAACGCGCCGGGGGCGGCGATTCCCTGCGCCGACTACCTGGGCTACGGCGACGTCAGCCAGGAAGTGCTGGACTACATCCTGTTCACCACCCGCGATCATGGCGGCAATGAACAGAAGAGCTTCACCGCCAACATCAGCGGCCAGTTGTTCGAAATGCCGGCGGGCTGGGTGGGCTTCGCCTCCGGCATCGAAGTCCGCAAGGAACGCGGCTGGCGCGATCCGGATCCGCTGACCGTGATGGGCATCGCCAACACCAACCAGCAGGATCCGATTGCCGGCGAGTACACCGCCAAGGAAGCCTTCGTCGAGTTCGCCGTGCCGCTGTTGATGGACAGCGCCATCGCCGATTCGTTGATTCTCAACGCCGCCGTCCGCTATTCGGACTACGACCTGTTCGGCGAGGACATCAACTACAAGGTCGGCCTGGACTGGCAGGTGATGCCGTCGCTCAAGATCCGCGCCAACTACGCCACCGCCTTCCGCATCCCGAACATCCCCGAGCTGTTCGGCGGCGTCGCCGAGGGCAATCTGACCACGACCGATCCGTGCAGCGGCTGGAGCACCAGCACCACCATCGATCCGACCGTGCGCCAGAACTGCCAGGCCTACGGCGTGCCTGCCGGCTACGTGCAGCCGGGCAACACCATTCTGACCACCTCTGGCGGCAATCCGGATCTGGAGCCGGAGGATGCCAAGTCGCTGACGGTGGGCGCGGTGTGGACGCCGGGCTTCCTGCCGGGCCTGACCCTGACCGTGGACTACTTCAACATCCGCATCGACAACGCGATCCAGCGCATCGACGGGTCGACCAAGCTGTCCATCTGCTACAGCACCCCGGGCCTGGCGCATCCGTTCTGCGGCAGCGAGAACTTCACCCGCAACCCGGTCACCGGCGAAGTGGACTTCCTGTCCTCGCAGCCGGTCAACGCGGCCAACGAGCGGATCTCCGGCATCGATCTGGGCGGCCTGTACGAGTTCGATGCGATGGGTTTCGACTCGACCTTCAGCATGGATGTGTCCTACCTGGATCGCTATGACGTGCGGCCGTTCCCGGGCGCGGATCTGATCGAGTATGCCGGCGAGATCACCGGCGGACGCGGCAGCTACGCGCACTGGCGGGCGTTCACCTCGCTGACGGCCAAGCGCGATGCCTGGTCCGGTTCCTACAGCGTGCAGTACATCGGCAAGACCGACGACATCACCGCCACGAAGGGGTTCACCGGCGATCACGCGCCAAGCCTGACCTACCACAACGTGCAGGCGAAGTTCGCGCCGGTGGGGCAGTCGTTCGATGTCTCGTTCGGCATCGACAACCTGTGGGACAAGCAGGCGCCGTTCATCCAGAGCTACACGGACGGCAACACCGACACGATGACCTACGACCTGCTGGGCCGGCGCTGGTACGCGCGTTTCGGCTACCGCTGGTGAACCGTGACCCGTCCGCCGGCCAACCGGCGGACGGGCAGATCGCGGCGACGCCGCAACCAACAGGAACATTCGAATGAAACCCGCTTTCTGGGCGCGCCGCGCCCATAAATGGATCGGGCTGATCGTCGGAGTACAGGCGCTGCTGTGGATGATCAGCGGCGTCTACATGACCGTCGTCCCGCTCGACATCATCCATGGCGATCACCTGGCGCACAGCCACACTGATCCACTGGTCGCCGCCGCGCCGCGCGTGGCGCAGGCGGATCTGGCCGCGCGCTATCCCGATATCACGGCACTGAAGATCAAGCGCCTGCTGGACCGCGAGGTCTACGAGATCCGCCAGGGCGATCGCGCCTCCCTGGTCGATGCCGGCACCGGCGAGCGCATCACCCCGCTGGAACGCACGACCGTGGTCGCGTTGGCCAAGGCGGTCTACCAGGGCGAGGCGGACGTGACCGGCGCCGAATGGATCACCCGCGCGCCCCGCGAAGTGCAGACCCGGCCCGTGCCGATGTGGGCGGTGCGGTTCGACGATCGTGGCCAGACCACGCTGTATTTCTCGCCCGACACCGGCGAATTGCTGGCGCGCCGGCACAGCCTGTGGCGCTGGTTCGATTTCCTGTGGATGTTCCACATCATGGATTACGAGAAGCGCACGGACGTCAACAACACCCTGTTGCGGGTGGCGGCGGCGAGCGGCTTGCTGTTCGCGCTGAGCGGCGCCTGGTTGCTGTTCTACAGCTTCACCCGGAGGCGCAGCGCATGACGCCCTGGCTGAGGAAACTACACAAGTGGGTCGGGCTGATCATCGCCGTGCAGTTCGTGTTGTGGATGGCGAGTGGATTGATGATGGCCTGGCTGGAGCACGACAAGGTGCAGGGCCACGAATTCCGCGCGCATGCGGCGGAACCGCGGGCATGGCCGGCCGACGCGCGGCCGGCGTCCACGGCGCTGGCGGCGGTGGGCGGGGACGCGTTCACGGTCGCTTCTGGCTGGTTGCTCGAACGTCCCGTCTACCAGGTATTCGACGGCGCCCGCACGCATCTGGTCGATGCGCGGACGGGAACACGCCTGGCCATCGACGCCGCGCTGGCGGGACAGCTGGCGCGGGCGTCCTACACCGGACCCGGGCAGGCGGCGCCGGCGCGCCTGCTGGAACGCACGCTGGAAGTGCGCGATCACCCCGGCCGGTTGTGGCGGGTGGATTTCGACGACGCCGAGGAGACGACGGTCTATCTGGCCGCGGACACCGGCCAGGTGTTGCAGCACCGCAACCGCACCTGGCGGCTGTTCGATGTGTTCTGGATGCTGCACATCATGGACTACAGCGGACGGGTGGACTTCAACAATCCATTGGTGGTGTCGGCGGGCATCGGCGGGCTGTGGATGGCGCTGACCGGCGTCTGGCTGCTGTTCGCGAGCTTCCGACTGAGCGAGTTCGTGCCGCGTCGCTGGCGCGGCGGCCATGAGCTGGCCGTGCACGATCCCGATGGCACCTGCCTGCGCACCGTGACCGCCGCCGATGGCGACAACGTCTATCTGGCGCTGGCGCGCAATGGCCTGCAATTGCCTTCGAACTGTGGCGGTGGGCAGAGCTGCGGCCTGTGCGAAGTGCGCTTCCGCGGTACGCCGCCGCCGGCGACCGCGGCCGACCGCGCCCACCTGCCCGAATCACGCCTGAAACTCGGCTACCGGCTGGCCTGCAACCTGCACGTCGACAAGGACACCCACGTCGAGGTGTCGGGCGGCAGCCGCCTGTGGACCGAGCACGAGGCGGTGGTCGAACGGGTGGAGGCGGTAACGCCGTTCCTGCGCGAGATCGTGCTGAAGACCGACACCGCGCTGGGCGAGGAATACCAGCCCGGCGCCTACCTGCAGGTCCATGTGCCGGATTACCGCCTGCGTCCGCACGATCTGGCGCATCCGGAACATCACCGCGACGACTGGCGAGCGCTGGAACTGCCGGCCAATCTGGTCAACAAGGAAGCGGTGCGGCGTTCCTATTCTCTGTCGCTGCCGGTGGCGAACACGGAGGGACGGCTGAGCCTGTTGGCGCGCTTCAATCCGGGCGCGCAAGGCAAGAAGCGGGTGCCGACCGGCAAGGGTTCGACCTACCTGTACTCGTTGAAGGCCGGCGACAAGGTGCGCTTCAGCGGACCGTTCGGCGATTTCGCGATCAAGCCGGGCCATCGGGAGAAGGTGTTCATCGGTGGCGGTGCGGGCATGGCCCCGCTGCGGGCGATGATCCATGCCTGCCTCGACGGCGGGGCAGGCGAGCGCATGCACTTCTGGTACGGCGCACGCAGCCTGCGCGACGCGCCCTACATCGAGGAAATGGCGGCGCTGGCGCAACGGCACGCCAACTTCAGCTGGCACCTGGTGCTGTCGGACGAGGCCGAGTGCGGTGACGGGCTGCTGCGGGGCTTGGTGCACGAGGTGGCCGAGCACACCCTGCTGCGCGACCATCCGGATCTGCATGCCTGCGATTTCTATCTGTGCGGGCCGCCAGCCATGCTGATGGCGACGCGGCAACTGCTGAAGCGGCTGGGCGTGGACGAGGCACGAATCGCCTACGACGACTTCAAGATCTAGACGGAAACACCCCATTGCCCCGGCGGAAGTCTCTCCCGCCGGGGCTTTTCTTTTTTCAGGGATGGCGCGAGAAGGTCCCGGTCGTGCCGTCGCCGCCGACCAACGCCACTTCGTAAGGCTGGGTGCGGCCATCCGGCATTTCCATGCCGGGAGAACCGAGCGGCATGCCGGGCACGGCGATGCCGCGTGCCTTCGGCTTCTCGGCGAGCAGGCGCTTGATGTCCTCGGCCGGAACATGGCCTTCGACGAAATAGCCATCCACCTCGGCGGTATGGCAGGACATCATCGGCTCGGGCACGCCGAGGCGATCCTTCACCGTCATCATGTCCTCGGTATCGTGCACCTCGACCGGGAAACCGGCGGCGCGGACGTGTTCGACCCAGACGCCGCAGCAGCCGCAGCTGGGACTCTTGTGCACGCGGATCAGCGGCAGGTGGGCGGGCGTGGCGGCAGAGGACGTTGCGGCAGTCGTGGCGGTCGCGGAAGCGGCCGTGGTTTCCGCCGCAGCGTGGGCGGGCGAGGGGACGGCGGCGAGCGCGACGCGGTCACTGGCCGAAGCCGCGCCAGGCGCCGCGCCGCAGGCGACCAGCAGCACGCTGGAACCGGCCAGGAACGCGCTGGCGGTGAGGTGTTTCAGCAGGGAGCTCATTGTTGTTTCTTCTCCGGAAAGCCGGCGGAATCCATCCGGACTCCGCCGGACGGGGTCACAGCATCGCCATGGCGTTGGCGAATTCCTTGCGGTCCAGCTTGCCGTCGCCGTTCTTGTCGCCCATGCCGAAATGCGCCAGCAGTGGATGCCGCTCCGGCAGTTCGGCCTTGTTGACGAAGCCATCGCGGTTCTTGTCCAGGCTTTCGAACGACGCATTGCCGGTATTGGCGGCGCCGGTCTTCTTCGCCGCCGGGGCCTGCGCGCCATGGCCGGCGTGGCTGCCGTGGCCAGCATGATCCTGGGCGAACGCGGGGGCGGCCAGCAGGGCGAGTGCCATCAGGGTGGATGCGGAAATATTTTTCTTCATCGGATCATTCTCCAGTCGAATCGGGATGAGGCGGCGGCGCGGTCGCCGCCGCCGGGTTGTCAGAACCAGAAGCGGACGCCGGCCACGAAGCGGGTATCGCGGGTGTCGCCACCTTCGCCGCGCCGGTAGTCGGCGGTGTCGCCGAACAGCCGTTCGTGCACCACGCCCACGTAGGGCGCGAAACGCCGGTTGATTTCGTAGCGCAGGCGCAGGCCGGCTTCGACCTTGTTGAGGCCGGTGCCTTCGCCGTATTCGGGCACGTCCTTGGACGAGAAGCTCGCTTCGACCAGCGGTTGCAGGATCAGGCGGTTGGTCAGCAGCAGTTCGTACTCGGCTTCTACCGTGGCCATGACCTGTCCGGATTCACCCACGTAGGCGGTGGCGGACATCTCGAACTTGTATGGCGCCAGCCCTTGTACACCGAAGGCGGCCCAGGTGCGCGAATCGGCCGGGCGGAAATCCTGCTTCACGCCCACCACCACATCCCACCAGGGCGAGACGCTGCGGCCGTACAGGACTTCCAGTTCGGACGATTCGGTGCGCGAGCCTTCGCGTTCGCCCTCGCTGCGCAGCCACAACCGGTTGAGGTCGGTGCCGAACCAGGCGCTGCCTTCCCAGGCCTGTCCGGTGCCGTGATCCGCATCCCAGCCTTCCAGGCGGTTGATCATCACCAACGAATTGAATGCCGGCGCATGTTCCATCGCATGCGGTTTGAGGGAGGGGAAAGCGGCGGCGCGGTCGGCGTCGGTGACGGCCGGAATGGGCTCGCGCGGATCGGTGGGAGCCTTGGCCGCCGTTCCGTGGTCCATCGTCGAATGGTCCATTTGCGAGTGATCCGTCTCCGAATCATCCGCCTTCGGGGTTTCCTCGACGGGGACCGGCGGTTTCTGCTGTGCGGGCGCGGGGGGCGCATGCGCGGCATGGTCGTGCTGTTGTGCCTGGACCTGGGCGGAGAGCGCCAGGGTCAGCGCGGCGGCCAACAGGCCGAGCGAGAGATGGGGGCGCATGTTCATTCCTCCACCCGCACTTCCCGCATCATGCCGGCTTCCATGTGGTACAGCAGGTGGCAGTGGAACGCCCAGCGGCCAAGCGCGTCGGCGCGCACGCGATAGGTGCGGCGCGTGCCCGGCGGCATGTCGATGGTGTGCTTGCGCAGGTGGAAGTTGCCCTGGTCATCCTCCAGATCGCTCCACAGGCCGTGCAGGTGGATCGGGTGCTGCATCATCGTGTCGTTGACCAGCACGATGCGCATGCGCTCGCCGTAGTTCAGGCGCAGCGGCTCGGCGCCGGCGAAGGGGATGCCGTTGAACGACCAGGCGAACTTCTCCATATGCCCGGTGAGATGCAGTTCGACCTCGCGGCCCGGATCGCGGCCGTCGGGATCGTCGAACAGGCTCTTCATGTCGCCATAGGTCAGCACCTTGCGGCCGTTGTCGCGCAGGCCGATGCCGGGATCGTCCAGCTTGGGCGAAGTGGCCGCCGTCTGCATGTCGATCAGCGGATTGCCGGCTTCGCTCGGCGCATGCACCGGTGCCTTGCCGCCGCCGCCGTGCGCACCGTGGCCCATGCTGGCGCCACAGCCGCCTTCCATGCCCTTCTGCCCGGACATGTTCGCGCCGCAGCCGCCTTCCATGCCCTTGTGGCCGCCCATGTCGTGACCGCCGCCGCCCATGTCATGGCCCATGTCCGACATGGTCAGCAACGGACGCGGATCGCGTGCCGGTACCGGCGCTTCCAGGCCCTGGCGCACCGCCAGCGTGCCGCGCGCGTAGCCGGTGCGGCCCATGTCCTGGGCGAAGATGGTGAAGGCGTCCTGTCCGCCGGGTTCGACCAGCACGTCGAAGGTCTCGGCCACCGCGATGCGGAACTCGTCGACGGTGACCGGATGGATGTACAGGCCGTCGGCGGCGACCACCGTCATCTTCAGGCCGGGGATGCGCACGTCGAAGTAGGTCATCGCCGAGCCGTTGATGAAACGCAGCAGCACCTTTTCGCCGGAGCGGAACAGCCCGGTCCAGTTGCCGGCGGGCGCATTGCCGTTCATCAGGTAGGTGTAGGTGTGCGCGTTGATGTCGGAGATGTCCGAGGGCGTCATCCGCATGCGTCCCCACATGCCACGATCGGACAGCGTCGCCGCCCAGCCGTCGCGGCGGACGTCGCGGGCGAAATCACCGACCGTGCGCTGGTAGGTGTTGTCGTGCATCGGCATCTTCTTCATCCGCCGGAACAACGCGGCAGGATCCAGATCGGTCCAGTCGGACAACAGCACGACGTGTTCGCGATCGAAGCGATAGGGCGGCGGTTCGGCCGGGTCTATGACAAGCGCGCCGTACAGGCCGGCCTGTTCCTGGAACATCGAATGGCTGTGGTACCAGTAGGTGCCGGACTGCTTGAGCTGGAACCGGTACTGGTAGGTTTCGCCCGGCGCGATGCCGTCGAAACTCAGGCCGGGGACGCCGTCCATGTTGGCCGGCAGCAGAATGCCGTGCCAGTGGATCGAACTGTGCGCGTCGGCCAGGCGGTTGGCGACCCGCAGGGTGACGGTGTCGCCTTCGCGCCAGCGCAGGATCGGCGCCGGCAGGCTGCCATTGACGGTGATCGCCGGGCGGGTACGGCCGGTGAAGTTGACCGGCGAGGTGCCGATGGCGAGATCGAAATCGGTGCCGGTCAGCACCGGCGCCTGGTACATCGAATGGGCGGTGTTCGCCCATGCGGGAAGGCGCGCGAGGCCGAAGCCGGCGGCAACGCCGCCCACGGCCAGGCCGGTGACGAAGCGGCGCCGGGAAAGCTGGAATCCGGAACCGGATCCCGCGCCGAAAGAATCGGAAGACATGAAAACTCCTGACGATATTCGAAGGCAGCCCGGGGTCGGAACTGCGGGAAGACGCGCGGAGCGACGGCAGCGTCGCGGCGGCGCGGAATATCCACGGCCCTGTGGCCGGATTCAGGCGATGGGAGGTCGCTGCGGGGAAGGAAGCGGCGGGGCGGGATGGCCGGCGGGAACAGGACCGACCGGATCGGCGCTGGCGCGCGGTCCGTTGCCGATCCACGCCGCCGGCATCGTCGCGGGCGCCTGCTGGGCGCAGAAGCCATCGCAGTGGCCGGTGGAACAGCAATCGGGCTGGCCATGGTCGTGGGCCGGCGCCGGTTTGGCAGCGGTTGGGGCGCCGTCCGCGTCGTGGCAGGGGGCGGACACCGCCGGATCGGCCTTGGTCGTCATGGCGCAGTCGTCCATGGCGTGTCCCGCATGCACCTGGCCGGCCTGGGCCACGTGCATCTGCAGCGCGGCCACGGCGTTGCCCGTCCCCGAGACCAGCAGGGTAACGCTCAGCAGGATCCGCAGCAGCAGCGAGGGAAGCGACATGACGGCACGTACTTTAACCGGGCGGCCCGTGAATGTGCAGCGGCGGACGGCGGCATACATCACCGGATAAGCATTGGACGCGGGTCCAGGCGGGCCACGCCCGGCGGCGGGGCGGCCTGTTAAAGTGAACGGGTTGCTTCCCTGTGCGCCCGCGGAGTACGCCCCGGTATGGATTCGGCATCTTTCCAAACGTCCTGCGATGCCACAGAATCCAGGCGCTTGAATCGATCCAAACCAGGGCAAACGCGTGAATGCAGCAGCGGTACCGTACCCGGCCAATCCTGAAGTGCCGCAAATGAGTCAGGCCACGCACGCCTCGCCCGGCCGGGAACTGATCGTTGCCGATGTCGGCGGAACCTTCGCCCGGCTGGCCAAGGTCGCGGTGGCGCCGGGGCATGCGCCGCGCGTCCTCGCCTACCAGAAGTACGCCTGCGCCGAATACCCCGACCTGGCCGCGATCCTGCACAGGTTCGCCGTCGATGAGCACGCCACGGCCGATGCCGCGGTGGTGGCGATCGCCGGGCTGCTGGATGGCGACACCCTGGTCAATTCCAACCTGCCGTGGCCAGTGTCGCTGGAGCGCACCCGGCAGGCCTCCGGTCTGGCGACGCTGTCGCTGATCAACGACTTCGAGGCGGTCGCCTACGCGATTCCCTATCTGCACGCCGACGGCCTGTCGCCGCTGAGCGGCGAGCATCCGCATACCTTCCATTGGCCGGCATTGGTGCTTGGGCCCGGCACCGGGCTCGGGGCGGCGTTGCGTTTCGAGGGCGGCACGCGGCCGGTGCTGGCCAGCGAGTTCGGCCATGCGGCGCTGGCGCCGGGCAATGCGCTGGAAATGGAAGTGCTGGCGCTGCTGATGAGGCGCTGGCCGCATGTGGACAACGAGCGCGTGCTGTCGGGCAACGGCCTGATGAACCTGTATCCGTGCCTGTGCGAGATTCGCGGCAGGACCCCGCGCTGGCAGACGCCCGAACAACTGATCGCCGCCGCGCAGGCGGGCGAGGATCCGCTGGCGGTGGAAACCGTCGAGGTGTTCTGCGGCTGGCTGGGCAGCCTGACCGGCGATCTGGCGATCGCGTTCGGCGCCAAGGCGGTCTATCTGGCGGGCGGCATCTCCGGCCATATCGAACAGTTCCTGCGCAACGGCAGATTCCGCGAGCGCTATCTCAACAAGGGCGTGCTCGGCCACGTGCTGCGGCACGTGCCGGTGTGGCGGGTCGATCACGGCCAACTTGGCGTGATGGGCGCGGCCGCGTGGTACGCCTCGCACCACCTGGATTGAATCGACACGGCGCCGCGCGCGCCCATCCCGAGGGAGGATCCGATGACTGATCGCAGGCAGTTCCTGCAGGCTGGCCTGTTGGCCGCCGGTGCCCTGTCGTTGCCCGCCATGCGCGCGGGCGCCGCTTCCGCTCCCGGTGCGCGGGTGGTGTCCACCTGGGATTTCGGCGTGCCTGCCAACCAGGCGGCCTGGCCGGTGCTGGCCCGCGGCGGCACCGCGCTGGACGCGGTGGAAACCGGGGCGCGCTGGGCCGAGAGCGAGCTGTGCAATCCCACCGTCGGCCATTGCGGCAATCCGGATCGCGACGGCGTGCTGACCCTGGACGCCAGCATCATGGACGGTGACGGCCGCTGCGGTTCGGTCGCCGCGCTGGAGGACATCCTGCATCCGATCTCGGTGGCGCGCCGCGTCATGGAGAAGACCCCGCACGTGATGCTGGTGGGCGAGGGCGCCCAGCAGTTCGCGATTGCCGAAGGCTTCGAGAAGAAGCGCCTGCTCACGCCGCAGGCCGAGAAGGCGTGGCGCGACTGGCTGAAGACCGCCGAGTACAAGCCGGAGATCAACGCCGAGCGGCGCGGACAGCCCGGCAACAAGGACAACCACGACACCATCGGCATGCTCGCCATCGATGCGCAGGGCCGGCTGGCCGGCGCCTGCACCACCAGCGGCATGGCCTGGAAGATGCACGGCCGGGTCGGCGACAGTCCGATCATCGGCGCCGGTCTCTATGTCGACAACGAGGTCGGCGCCGCCACCGCTTCCGGCGTGGGCGAGGAGATGATCCGCAACGCGGCCAGTTTCCTGGTGGTCGAACTGATGCGTCAGGGCCGCTCGCCGATGGACGCCTGCCGCGAGGCCATCGACCGGGTCGTGCGCAAGCGTCCGGAGGCCAGCAAGAACCTGCAGGTGTGCTTCCTGGCGCTCAACAAGCATGGCGAGGTCGGCGCGTTCGCCCTGCATCGCGGTTTCGTCTATGCGGTATGCGATGCCGGCAAGCGCGACGATCTGCGCGAATCCGGCTCGGTCTACACGACCACGCAGTCATGAACGAAAAGCCCGACGGCTGCCTGCTGGAAATCGCCGCCAACTCGCACCTGTCCGCGCTCGCGGCGCAGGCCGGCGGCGCGGATCGGATCGAACTGTGCGAGAACCTGGGCGAAGGCGGCACCACGCCGTCCTACGGCACCCTGGCGAGGACCCGGGACCGGTTGTCGATTCCGATCTTCGTGCTAATCCGGCCGCGGGCCGGCGACTTCCTGTATGGCCCGGAGGAGGTTGAGGTGATGCTGCACGACATCGCGGCCTGCCGGCAGCTGGGCTGCGACGGCGTGGTGATCGGCGCGCTTGACGCGGGCGGCGACATCGACCTGCCGCTGTGCCGCGAGTTGGTGTCGGCGGCATCGGGTATGGGTGTCACGTTCCATCGCGCCTTCGACGCGGTCCGCGATCCGGCCAGGGCGCTGGAAGCGATCGTGGCGCTGGGGTGTGATCGGGTGCTGACCTCGGGTGGCCAGGCCGACGCGGTGCAGGGTGCCGCGGCGATCGCCGGCCATGTGCGGCAGGCGGCCGGTCGCATCGCGATCCTGGCCGGGGCCGGGCTGACGCCGGGCAATGTCGCGGGACTGGTGCAGGCGACCGGCGTGAACGAGGTGCATGCCTCGGCCAAGGCGCGGCGCGCCACGGCAATGGCGTTCCACAACCCGGCGCTGGCCGGGCTCGAGTACGACCGTCAGGAAACCGATCCGGCGATCGTCGCCGCGTTCAGGCGGGCACTCGCCGCGCTCTGAGCCGGGGGGCCAGGTGCGCCGCGGGCGGGCCTCGCGGGTGAGTTTGCGCACTTTGTTCATCCGCCTGTCATCGATGCATGGCAGGGGTCTGAAACCGCCACCCTCAAGCCATTGATTCGAAACATTTATCTCGATTCAAAATGCAAGTCTGACTGATTTGCTGCGTTGCGGAATGCCATCCCGCATTTACGCATGCTTAATTTAGATCGATCCAGAGAGAGGCGCCTGAGCCATTAGAACGATTCAGGCGCGGGGTTAGATCGAGAGAAATCCTTCTGGACGCCGCCGTATCGCAAGTCAAACACCACACCAACTAACCACCCCGAGTACTTCGCAAAAATGGCTCAGTCCACCCGTTACCGCCGCAACGTCCTGTCCAGCGCCCTGCTGCTGGCGATGCTGCCTTCGTTGTCCGTGGCCGCCCAGGAGGCCGCTTCTTCCGAATCCACCAAGGAACTCGATACCGTCACCGTCACCGGCTCGCGCATCAAGCGCGCCCAGGTGGAAGGTCCGGCGCCGGTCCAAGTCATCTCCGCCGACCAAATCAAGAAGGAAGGCTTCACCACCGTCTACGACATGCTGAGCACGCTCAACGAAGCGATCGGCACGGTCGAGGCCGATGTGGCTTGGGGTTCGCATACTCCCAATGCCAGCCCGTTGAACCTGCGCAACATGGGGCCGGGTCGCAGCCTGCTGTTGGTCAACGGCCGTCGCGTGGCCGATTACCCGCTGCCATATGGCGGGCAGAGCAACTTCGCCAACTACAGCAACATTCCGGCCGCCGCCGTCGAGCGCGTGGAAGTGCTGACCGGCGGCGCGTCGGCCATCTACGGCTCGGACGCGGTGGCCGGCGTGGTCAACATCATCCTGAAGAAGAACTACGAAGGCGACGAATTCCGCATCCGTGGCGGCGCCTCGACCGAGGGTGGCCGCGACACCTGGGACATCTCCTGGGCTGGCGGCAAGGTCGGCCAGAACTGGAGCGTGACCTATGCGGCTCAATACACCGAGCGCGACCCACTGTTCGGTCGTGATCGGCCTGGCATGGACGATTCCGACGATGCGCCGTACAGCTCGTGGAATCCGGAACAACGCAAGGTCGGCTTCCGTCCGTTCAGCGGCCTGGCGTTGATCGATGCAAACACCGGCATGCGCCAAGCGCCGCCGACCGGCACCTGCGAGAAGTTCGGTGGCGAGTTCTATCTGGCTGATCGCCTCACCTACAACCGCAACAGCGACACCATCACCAACAGTGGGCAGTTGTGCGGGCTGACCTCGGACTTCGGCAACTGGCTGATCCGTGGAGGCAGCAAGGATCTGTCGGGTTATGTGTACGGCACCTGGGATTTCGAGAACGGCATGCAGGCTTGGGCCAACGTGTCTGTATTCGATTCGGAAGCCGAGTGGGGTACCTCGCCTCCGGGCGTGCAGTTCCCGGCGGGCCTGGACGCGCCTGCGTTCTACGACGTCGGCAGCGGCATGTCGCTGATTGGCGTGCGCAACTTCACCGCGCAGGAAGTGGGCGGTGACGCCAACCTGCGCAACCACAACCAGGAACGTTCCTGGGACATCAGTGCCGGCCTGCGTGGCACAGTAGGCCGGTTTGATTGGGATGCCTCGCTGGGCCGTTCCTACTATTCTGTGCGTGAAAGTATTTCCACGGTCGATTGGGACCTGGTCAACGCCTATTTCCTTGGCCCGCAGGTGGGCGTGGTCAACGGCTTGCCGGCGTACAACCTCAACCGCGATCGCTACTGGAATCCGGTCACCCCGGAACAGTACCGCCAGTTCGGCACCCATTCGATCAACCAGTCGGCATCCTGGGTCAACCAGGCGGCCTTCACGATCAGCGGTGATCTGTTCGAGGGTTGGGCGGGTCCGATCGGCTTCGCGGCGGTGGCGGAGGTCGCCCAGCAGGGCTACGAGCTGAACCCGGATCCGCGTGGCAACCTGGATTACGACGTGCAGAACATCGATCGCGGTGGTGGCGAACGCACCCGCTATTCGACCGGCGTCGAGTTCAGCATCCCGCTGGTCAACACGTTGACCGCGACGCTGGCGGCACGCTACGACCGCTACGGCGACTACAAGTCGTATGCCGATTCGTCGACCAACATCGGTACCCAGAGCGAAACCACCTGGAACGCCGGTCTGCAATGGCGTCCGCTGAGCAACCTGCTGATCCGCGGCAGCTATGCCACCAGCTTCCGCGCTCCGGACATGCACTACCTGCTGGCCGAGCACAGCTCAGCACAGGTGCGCACACTGGACCCGTTCCGCTGCATCGACAGCGGCGCCTACCAAACCAACAATTGCACCTCCGAAAACACCGACGTCACCTATCCGTTCAATATCAACCGCGAGGGAGCTTCGGACCTGAAGTCGGAATTGGGCAAGTCGTGGACGGCGGGTTTCGTGTGGGACATTCTCGACAACCTGTCATTGACCGCCGATTACTGGGCGATCAAGCTGGAAGACGAAATCCGCGATATCGGTGAGGACATCGTCCTGCGTGACGAGGCGGGCTGTCGCACCGGTCTTACCACCACACCGGGACAGAGCTGGTCGAATCCTGGCGGCGCCGACTACTGCGCCTCTATCCTCGACCGCGTCACCCGCGACGCCGACGGTTTCATCACCGACGTTCGTCGTGGCCCGATCAACATCGCACAGCGCGAAGTGGAAGGCATCGACGTGTCCGCCCGCTACCGTCTGACGACCGATCGCTGGGGTGATTTCCAGTTCGGTGTGAACTACACCAACCTGCAGTCGATGAAGGAACAGACCTACCGCACCGATCCGAATCCGGAACGCCGCGATCGCGACGTCCGCAGCAAGATCCGTGGCAGCGTGAGCTGGGCCTACGGCAACTGGAACGCCACTGTCTACGGCGATCGCATCGGCGCGGTGCCGAGCGTGCGCTACCACTGGGATCCCAACGACCTGGCCAACTCGGGTGGCTGCATTCCGTTCGCCGACGGCGGCGTGCCCAGTGACAAGGCCGGGTGCGTCGATACCGATCCGAACAGCCCGACCTTCGGCCAGGCTACGCGCAAGTTCTACGGCCGCGTCGGTCCGGCGATCACCTGGAACTTCAACGTGGGTTATCGCATCACTCCGCGAGCGAAGATCAACCTCTACGTGACCAACGTGTTCAACAGCACCGGCTGGAACCACAAGGACCCGTACAAGCTGGACTACGAGTTCTACAACAGCCGCCTGTTCAGCCCGGTGGGCCGCGAAGTGGCGATGGAGTACGTGTTCAACTTCGAGTGATCCCGAGGTTCTCTCCCCGTCCGCGTGGACGGGCTCGGGACTGTCGGCCCGGCTTCGGCCGGGCCATTTTCCCCGCTCCACCAGTTGTATACGCGTCATACAATCCGGCGGCATCCTCCCCGAGGGATGCCGTCCGGACTCCAGGAAGCTTCAACCCGCGGTCGCGAGACCGCACGCATACAAGGTAATCAGACCGCATGACACCGACGTCCCGAGTACCGGTTTCCACGCGCGCCCGTCCCGTCGCACTGGCCCTGGCCGGCCTGCTGGCGCTGGCCACGCCGATGATCCACGCCGCACCGGCGGTGGATCCGGTGCGCGAGGTGAACACCTTCATCGGCAGCAAGGACGACGGCAACACCTTCCCGGGCGCTTCGGCGCCGTTCGGCCTGATCCAGGTCAGCCCCATCGGTGAGCACTACACGGGCTGGCGTTACGACGATCCCAAGATCCGCGGCTTCGGCCATTCGTTCCTGTCCGGCGCCGGTTGCTGGGAGCAGGGCGGCCAGGTCTCGGTCCTGCCGGTCACCGGCACGATCGGGCCGGGCGGCGATTTCGACACCAAGGATCCCAAGCGTTTCAACCACAAGACCTATGCCTCCCGCTACAGCCACGACGGCGAGGTGGGGCAGGCCGGTTACTACAAGGTGCGCCTGCTCGATTACGGCGGCATCGACGCCGAGGCGACCGCGCTGACCCGCGCGGCGGCCGAGCGCTATACCTTCTCCGCCGGCACCAGCGAAGGCCACGTGCTGGTCAACGTGGCGCAGGCCAACGAGCGCCATTCGGTGATCGGCAGCACCGTCGACGTGGTTGGCGATCGCGTGGTGGAAGGCAAGCTGGTCACCCGCAGCTTCTGCGGTGGCCACCAGTACACCACCTGGTTCCGCATCGAGTTCGATCGCCCGTTCAAGGCGTTCGGTACCTGGGGCGAGACCGGCGGCCTGCCGGGCGCGCGCCACAGCATGGAAGGCGAAGCCAAGCTCAACGGTGCCTGGCTGAGCTTCGACACGAGCAAGGGCAAGGCGGTCACCGCGATCAGCGCGATCTCCCACGTCGATGCCGAAGGCGCGCGCAACAACCTGCGCAGCGACGGCATGCGCGGCGGCAAGCTGCTCGGCTTCGAGCAGATGCGCAAACAGGCCCAGGACACCTGGCGCAAGGAACTGGCCAGCATCCGCGTGCAGGGCGGCAACCAGGACGACCGCACGGTGTTCTACACCGCGCTGTACCACGCGCTGCTGCAGCCGCTGACCGGCAGCGACGCCGACGGCCGCTATCGCGGCTATGACGAGCAGATCCACCGCGCCGACGGCTGGACCTACTACGAGTACTTCTCGCTGTGGGACACCTACCGTTCGCAGAACCAGTTGCTGGCGATGCTGCGCCCCGAGCGCACCCGCGACATCGGCCGCTCGCTGCTGGCGATCCACGAGCAGGGCGGCTGGCTGCCGCGCTGGGGCTATGCCAACTTCGAGACCAACGTGATGACCGGTGATCCGGTCACCCCGTTCATGGTCGACCTGTGGCGTTTCGGGGCGCTCAAGGGCGTGGAGAAGCAGGCCTATGCGGCGCTGCGCCAGAACGCCTTCGAGATGCCGCCGACCAATTCGCGCCATGCCGGCCGTTCCGGCAACGCCAGCTATCTGGCCAACGGCTTCGTGCAGTACGACCGCGCCTGGCCGTCCAAGGGCATGGACGTGGATCCGCACCACGGCGGTTCGGCCACGCTGGAGTACGCGCTGGCCGACTGCTCGCTGGCGCAGATGGCCGACGGCCTGGGCCTGGGCGAGGACGTGGCGGTGTTGCGCGAGCGCGGCCGCAACTGGCGCAAGGTGTGGGACGCCCACGTGCGCGACGAGGAAACCGGCTTCACCGGCTTCCCTCGCGCGCGCATGGAGGACGGCGGCTGGTACGTGCCGGCCGACGGCCACTACAGCCCGCGTTCGCACCACGGCTTCCACGAAGGCACCGCCTGGCAATACCAGTGGCTGGTCCAGCAGGATGTGCCCGGACTGGTCGAGGCGATGCACGGCGCCGAACAGGCGGGCAAGCGCCTGGACACCTTCTTCGCCTACGACGCGCTGGTGAAGGATCCGCTGCACGCGGCCCGCAAGGAGTGGGTGGTCGGCCCGTACAGCTACTACAACCAGTACCGCTACAACCCCAACAACGAACCGGATCTGCACGCGCCGTGGATGTACACGCTGATTGGCCAGCCGTGGAAGACCACCACCGTGCTGCGCGCGGCCCAGCAGCTGTTCACCAACGCGCCCAACGGCGTCACCGGCAACGATGACCTCGGCACGATGTCGGCCTGGTACCTGTTCAGCGCGATGGGCCTGTATCCGGCCGTGCCCGGCACCGGCCAGTTCCTGCTGCATGCGCCGCGCTTCAGCCGGGTCGAGATGGACCTGGGCCAGGGCCGCACCCTGCGCATCGACGCGCCGGGCGCCGACGGCCGCACGCTGCAGTATGTCGATGGCGTGCGCGTGGACGGGCAGGCGCATGCGCCGGTCTGGCTGGACTGGAATCGCCTGCAGCAGGGCGGCCGCATCGAGTACGCGCTGACCGCCACGCCGCCGACCACCGGCTGGGGCACCCGCGCGGCCGATCTGCCGGCATCGTTCTGCGCCGCGCCGTCCGCGGGCGGCCAGTGAGTTACCGCCATGTCCGCCGCCGCTCCGGCTCTCTCTCCCACCGGTCCGGCGGCCGGCATGGCATTTTCCCCCGCGCGATCGTTTAGGCTTGCGGCTTCCCGGGACGTTACGAACAGATGAAAGACAAAGCCACCGCGACAGGGAAGGGTGCCCGCGCAGGCGCGGGCCGGAAGGCCGGCAAGCGGGCGGTCACGGTCACCGACATCGCCAATGCCATCGGGGTTTCGCGCGCGACCGTTTCACTGGTGCTGCGCGGCAGTCCGCTGGTGCACGCCGACACCCGCGCGCGGGTGGAAGCCGAGCTGCGTCGCCAGCGGTATGTCTACAACCGCGGCGCGGCCAACCTGCGCCGGCAGACGTCCTCCAGCGTCGCGCTGGTGATCAACGATCTGTCCAACCCGTTCTTCGCCGAATTCGCGGCGGGCGTGGACGAGGCGCTGGGCGCGCGTGGTTACGTGACCCTGCTCGGCAGCACCGCCGAATCGCCCGAACGCCAGCAGGCGGTGCTGTCCACGTTGATGGAACACATGCCGGCCGGACTGATCCTGTCGCCCGCCGAGGGCAGCGACAGCGCGCAGTTGCGGCAGGTGCTGGGCGCGCACGGCAACGTGCTGCTGTTCAACCGCGAACTGGATGGCGCCGACTGGGATTTCCTGGCGCTGGACAACCAGCGCGGCGCCTACATGGCGACGCAGCACCTGATCAATCTGGGCCATCGCCGCATCGCCTTCTTCGGCGGCCACGCGGATTCGTCGTCCTGCCGGCAGCGCCGCGCGGGCTACGCGCAGGCGATGCAGGAAGCCGGCCTGGCGGTCGAGGACGGGCGGATGATCGAGTCGGCGCCCAATCGGCTGGAAGCCGCCTCGCGCACCGGCGAACTGTTCGCCAGCGAACCGGCCCCGACCGCGGCGGTCTGCTACAACGACACCGTCGCCCTCGGCCTGATGCTAGGGCTGGCGTCGCGCGGCATCCATCCGGGGCGCGATTTCGCGGTCACCGGATTCGACGATATTTCCGAGGCCGCGGTGACGTCGCCGCCGCTGACCACGCTGGCGGTGAACCCGCGCGAGCGTGGCCGGCAGGCCGCTGAACTGCTGCTGCGCCGCCTGGGCGAACCCGAGGCGCCGCCGCAGCGCACCACCGCATCGGTGGAGCTGCGCATCCGCGAAAGCAGCGGGGCGCCGCGCCCATGATGTCCTTCCGTTTCTCCGTATCCACCGAACCCTGAGGCGAGCCCCCGCATGGCCTTTGCTCCGACACCCCAGCCCCGGACCTCCGCCGCCGCTCCGGCGGTCAACACCCGCGTGGCCCTGGCCGTGGTCACCACGATCTTCTTCATGTGGGGCTTCCTGACCTGCCTCAACGACATCCTCATCCCGCACCTGAAGGCGGTGTTCGAGCTGAACTACGCGCGTGCGATGCTCGTGCAGTTCACTTTCTTCGGCGCGTACTTCCTGATGTCGCTGCCGGCCGGCCGGCTGGTCGCGCACCTGGGCTACAAGAAGGGAATCGTCGCTGGCCTGGTGATCGCCGGCATCGGCGCGCTGGGCTTCTGGCCGGCGGCCGAACTGCGCATCTATGAAGCCTTCCTCGGCGCGCTGTTCGTGCTGGCCACCGGCATCACCGTGCTGCAGGTGGCGGCCAATCCCTATGTCGCGCTGCTGGGACCGGAGCAGACCAGCTCCAGCCGGTTGACCCTGGCGCAGGCGTTGAATTCGCTGGGTACGGCCATCGCGCCGATCTTTGGCGGCCTGCTGATCCTGAGCAACACCGTCAAGAGCGCCGATCAGATCGCGGCGCTGCCGGAGGCCGAACAACTGGCCTACCGCGTCCAGGAAGCGCAGGCGGTGCAGGGCCCGTACGTGGGCCTGGGCATCGCGCTGTTCCTGCTGGCGGTGTTCGTGTTCCTGTTCCGCCTGCCGGCGCTGACCGAATCCACCGAGCAGGCGGATCCGGTCAAGCACACGCTGGGCGAAGCGCTGCGCCATCGCCATGTGCTGTTCGGCGTGCTTGGCATCTTCTTCTATGTCGGCGCTGAAGTGGCGATCGGCAGCTTCCTGGTCAACTACCTGTCGATGCCGAACATCGGCGGCTTCACCGAACAGGAAGCCACCAACTACGTCGCCGCCTACTGGACGATGGCGATGATCGGCCGTTTCGTTGGCTCGGCGATCATGGTCAAGTTCTCGCCGCGAAAGCTGCTGGCGATCTTCGCCGCGGTGAATGTCGCGCTGCTGGCGCTCACCATGCTGGCCGAGGGTCCGGTTGCCGTGTACAGCGTGGTGGCCACGGGCCTGTTCAATTCGATCATGTTCCCGACCATCTTCGCGCTGGGCATCGAGCGCCTGGGACCGCTGACCGGCAAGGCGTCGAGCCTGCTGATCATGGCGATCGTCGGCGGCGCGATCATTCCGTACCTGCAGGGCGTGCTGGCGGACAACATCGGCCTGCATCACGCCTTCATCCTGCCGCTGCTCTGCTACGGCTACATCATCTTCTATGGCCTCTCGGGTTCGCGCCCGGACGCCTCGGCGGCCAAGGGAGCGTAAGGCCAAAATGTCGAAAATCGTTTGTTTCGGCGAGGTTTTGATCGATCTACTCGCCCAGCCCCCGGCCACGCCGGATACCCCGCGCGCGTTCCTGCAGTACGCCGGCGGCGCGCCCGCCAACGTGGCGGTGGCCGCGGCCCGGCTCGGCGCGGATACCCATTTCGCCGGCATGCTGGGCGAGGACATGTTCGGCGACTTCCTGCGCGAGAGCCTGGAATCGGCCGGCGTGGCGACCGACTGCATCGTGCGCACCGGCGAGGCCAAGACAGCGCTGGCCTTCGTCGCCCTGGACGCGACCGGCGAGCGCAGCTTCAGCTTCTATCGGCCGCCGGCGGCGGACCTGCTGTTCCGCACCGAGCATTTCCAGCCCGCCTGTTTCAACGGTACCGGCAGCTTCCACGTCTGTTCCAACAGCCTGACCGAGCCGACCATCGCCGAGACGACGTTCAACGGCATGCTGCGCGCGCGCGCGGCCGGCGCGGTGGTCAGCCTGGATCTGAACCTGCGCCCGGCGCTTTGGCCCGCCGGCGTGGATCCGGCGCCGCGACTGTGGGAGGCGCTGGGCAACGCGGACCTGGTGAAGCTGTCGCAGGAAGAACTCGACTATCTGGCGCGTCCGTTCGGCGCTGGCGCGGAAGGCGAAACCCGGGTGCGCGAGCGCCTGTTCGAAGGCCAGGCCCAGTTGCTGATCATCACCGACGGTGCCGCGCCGATCCGCTGGTTCACCCGCCAGGCCGATGGACGCGTGAGCAGTTTCCGGGTCGAGACGCGCGACACCACCGCCGCGGGCGACGCCTTCGTCGGTGGCCTGCTGTTCCGGCTGGGCGAGCGGGGCGGGGACGGCGCGGGTTTCGCCGCGTTCTGCCACAACCGCGGGGCCATCGAGGACACCCTCCGCTTCGGCGCCGCCGTCGGCGCGCTGGCGGTGACCCGCAAGGGTGCCTTCGCCGCCATGCCGACCCTGGCCGAAGTCCAACAACTGCTGCAGGACCAACATGAGCACGCTTGATACCGCGCCGGATTTCCGGTCGCCCGCGTTCCTGCGCGAACACATCGCGC
Source organism: Pseudoxanthomonas sp. 22568 (assembly GCF_052044485.1). NCBI lineage: Bacteria > Pseudomonadati > Pseudomonadota > Gammaproteobacteria > Lysobacterales > Lysobacteraceae > Pseudoxanthomonas > Pseudoxanthomonas sp. 22568. Next base: position 230,536 of record NZ_JBQENC010000003.1, on the reverse strand, counting down.
AGACCATGGCCTTCTACCATCCGCGCGCCATCGATCCGGCCGGCGGCTTCTTCCATTACTTCCGCGACGACGGCAGCGTCTATGACGCCGGCCATCGCCACCTGGTCAGCAGCACGCGATTCGTCTTCAACTACGCGATGGCGTTCCGCGAATTCGGCAACGCCGAGTACCTGGACGCGGTGAAGCACGGCCTGCGCTACCTGCGCGAGGTGCACCGCAACCCGACCACCGGCGGCTATGCGTGGACGCTGCGCGACGGCGTGGTCGAGGACGACATGAACCACTGCTACGGCGTGGCCTTCGTCCTGCTGGCCTATTCCTGCGGCGTGAAGGCCGGCGTGGAAGAGGCGCGTGGCTGGATGGACGAAACCTGGAATTTGCTGGAACAGCGCTTCTGGGAACCGGAACACGGCCTGTACAAGGACGAAGCCGACGCGCAGTGGAATTTCACCGGCTACCGCGGCCAGAACGCCAACATGCACATGTGCGAGGCGATGCTGGCGGCGTTCGAGGCCACCGGCGAGCGCCGCTATGTCGAACGCGCCCTGCAACTGGCCGATAACATGACCCGCCGTCAGGCCGCCAAGGCCGACGGGCTGGTGTGGGAACACTACGACACCCGGTGGAACATCGACTGGGACTACAACCGCGACAATCCCAAGCACCTGTTCCGCCCGTGGGGATTCCAGCCCGGCCACCAGACCGAGTGGGCCAAGCTGCTGATGATCCTGGATCGCCATGTCGACGCCGACTGGCTGGTGCCGACCGCACGCCACCTGTTCGATGTCGCGGTGGCGCGTTCCTGGGACGAGACGCGTGGCGGTCTGTACTACGGCTTCGCCCCGGACGGCGCGGTGTGCGACGACGACAAGTATTTCTGGGTGCAGGCCGAATCGCTGGCCGCCGCCGCGCTGCTGGCGCAGGGCACCGGCGATGCGTCCTACTGGCAGTGGTATGACCGCCTGTGGGACTACTCCTGGAAATACTTCGTCGATCACCGGTACGGCGCGTGGTACCGCATCCTGGATGCGGACAACCGCAAGTACAGCGACGAGAAGAGTCCGGCCGGCAAGACGGATTACCACACCATGGGCGCATGCCATGAGGTACTGAACGTGGTGCGCCCGCGCGGCTGAGCCGGGCCACCACACCGAGCGAGGAGGGAAGGGCTTTGCACGGAACACACGCGTCAAGTTTTGGATCGATGCAACGTAGGCTGGCGGCAGGACTGGTCCTGCTGGCATCGGGATTCGCGCACGCACAGGCACCGGCGCCTTCGCTGGTGCCGTTGCCGGCATCGGTCAAACCGGAAACCGGAACCTTCGTGCTGTCGTCTGCCACGCGGCTGTGCGCGGAAGGCAAGGACGCGCAGGCGAATGCCGATCTGTTCAATGCCTGGCTGCGCGAGCGGCAAGGCTGGGCGCTGCGCGATTGCGGCAAGGCATCGGCGAAAACCGCCGACGTGATCCGGCTGGCGCCCGCCGGCAAGGACATCGCCGCCGAGGCCTACCAACTGCATGTGCAGCCGCAAGGCGTCAGCCTGCGCGGCGACGCCGCCGGCCAGTTCTATGGTGTGCAGACGCTGATGCAACTGCTGCCCATCGAGCGCGCCCCGCGGCTGGAACTGCCGGCGCAGCGTATCGATGACGCGCCGCGCTTCGCCTATCGCGGCATGCACCTGGACGTGGGCCGCCACCTGTTCCCGGTTGATTTCATCAAGCGGCTGCTGGACCGGATGGCGCACTACAAGCTCAACCGCTTCCACTGGCATCTCACCGACGACCAGGGCTGGCGCATCGAGATCAAGCGCTATCCGCGCCTGACCGAAGTGGGCGGGCAGCGCAAGGAAACCGACGGCGACGGCAAACCCTACGGCGGCTTCTACACCCAGGACGAGGTGCGCGACGTGGTCGCCTACGCGGCGTCGCTGCACATCACGGTGATTCCGGAAATCGAGATGCCCGGCCATGCGCTGGCCGCCTTGGCCGCCTATCCGGAACTGGGCTGCACGCCGGGACCGTTCGAGACCGGCACCACCTGGGGCGTGTTCGACGACATTTTCTGTCCGACCGAGCCGACCTTCACCTTCCTGGAAAATGTGCTGGACGAGGTCATCCCGCTGTTCCCGGCGCCGTACGTGCACATCGGCGGCGACGAAGCGCCGAAGACGCGCTGGCAACAGAGCGCGGCGGCGCAGGAAGTCATCCGCCGCGAGGGCCTGAAGGACGAGCACGAACTGCAGAGCTGGTTCATCCGCCGGATGGAGCGCTTCCTGCACTCGCGCGGCAAGCGGCTGATCGGCTGGGATGAAATCCTCGAAGGCGGCCTTGCCCCGGATGCGACGGTGATGTCGTGGCGCGGCGAGGCCGGCGGGATCGCCGCCGCGCGCCACGGCAACGACGTGATCATGTCGCCGACGCGCTGCTGCTACCTCGACTATGGCCAGGGGCCCAAGGACACCGAGCTGTGGCAGAAAGGCGGCGAGCTGCCGATCGAGACCGTCTACGCCTACGACCCGGTGCCGGTGGAACTGGAGGCCGACAAGCGCCACCACATCCTCGGCGTGCAGGCGAACGTGTGGACCGAGCGCATGCCGCGCAAGGAAGTGGTCGAGTACATGGTGTTCCCGCGCCTGCTGGCGCTGGCCGAGATCGCCTGGACGCCGCAGGCGCAGCGCGATTTCGACGCCTTCGATCGACGCCTGTCCGGCCAGTATCCGCGCCTGGCGCAGGCCGGACTGCGATACCGCATTCCGGCGCCATGGGGCCTGCGCGACGGCCTGGCGGTGGAACAGGACCAGTACACCCTGGACCTGCGGCCGCGCGTGCCCGGCAGCCGCATCCACTACACCCTGGACGGCAGCGTCCCGACCACCGCCTCGCCGCGGGCGACCGGACCGGTCAGCGTCACCGTGCCTGCCGACGGCGCGGTCACGGTGCGCACGCTGACGATCACCGCCGATGGGCGCGAGAGCGGCATCCACCGCGCGACCCTGCGCAACCGCCGCTACAAGCCGGCGCAGCCAGAGCCGAAGGAAGCGCGCGCCTCCGGCGTGTCCTACCGTTACTACGAAGGCACCTTCGACCGGTTCGCCGAGATGGAAGCGGCCAAGCCGGTGCGCAGCGGCAGCGCGCAGTCGTTCGATTGGCGCGGCTACGGTCGCCACGAGCATTTCGGGCTGGTGTTCGAAGGCTGGCTGCACGTGCCCGAAGATGGCCTGTACCGTTTCCGCGCACAGGCCGACGATGCTTCCGCGCTGTACATCGATGGCGAGGCGGTGGTGCGCAACGAGACCTATGATCAGCCGGTGGAAGGCAGCGTGCCGCTGCGCCGCGGCTGGCACCGGCTGCGGCTGGATTTCTACCAGCGTTCGGGCGATATCGGCCTCGGGCTGAGCTGGGCGAAGGGCGAGGCGTCGCTGAAACCGCTGGACGCGACGCAGTTGCGGCATTGAAGCAGGAGGTCCGGCCGGATCCGGGATCCCGGGTCGCGGACGGACGCACGGATTCCCGCGACGCGCGTGCGTGGCGGGAACGGCGCAGGATCACGCCACGCGGGTGCCGTCACGGCACCGAGCCGCGTCGGCCGAGGAGGAGGAGCGAGTTCATGAGAGTCCAACCCATTGCCGCCACGGTTCCCGCCTGGATGCGCGCGATGCTCTGCGTCGCGTGGCTGTTGCTGGGCACCACCGCGATCGCGCAGCCGGCCGCGCAGTCACAGGCGGTCAGCGCCGATTGGCGCTTCCGCCTGTTGCCCGGCGACGCCCAGCTCGCGGCGCACCCGCAAGCCGCCGGATGGGCGAAGGCCGCGGTGCCGGGCACGGTCCACACCGATCTGTTCGCCAATGGGGTGATTCCGGATCCCTACGTCGGCGCGCCGGAAGCCGGGCTGCAATGGATCGGGCTGGCCGATTGGGAGTACCTGGGCCGCTTCGATGTCGATGCCACGACCCTGGCGCGTCCGCACGCGGAACTGGTGTTCGAGGGACTGGATACCTTCGCCGAGGTCGAACTCAACGGCCAGCCGTTGCTGAAGGCGGACAACAGCCACCGCACCTGGCGCGCGCGCGTGGACGGGCGGCTGAAGGCCCGCGGCAATGAGCTGCGGGTGGTGTTCCGTTCGCCCATCCGCACGCTGCTGCCGAAGGTGCAGGCGATGCCGCACAAGATCGCCGGCAACTATCCCTCGCCCTATGGCGACGAGCCGAAGGACGCGATGGTCGGCAACTTCGTGCGCAAGCCCGGTTACCACTTCGGCTGGGACTGGGGCCCGCGCTACGTGACCGCCGGCATCTGGCGGCCGATCCGGTTGGAAACCTGGAACGATCTGCGCATCACCGATCTGGCCGTGCGCACCGATGCGCTGGACGAGCGCCAGGCCCGGCTGGCCGTGCTGGTGGAGGTCGATGCCGCGCGTGCCGGTTCCGCGGACGTGGAGGTCGAAGTACTGGACCCGGATGGGCGCCGCGTCGATGTCCTGCGCCGCAAGGCCGCGTTGACCGCCGGTGTCCAGCCGGTGACGGTGGAGATGACCCTGCCCAAGCCCCGTCGGTGGTGGCCGGTGGGCTATGGCGAACAGGCGCGCTACACCTTCCGCGCCACGGTCAAGGCCAGGGGCGGACAGGCGAGCAGCGAGCGCCGCACCGGCTTGCGCATGATCGAACTCAAGCGCGATGTCGACGCGGACGGGCAGGGCCAGGGCTTCGCCTTCGTGATCAACGGCGTGCCGGTGTTCGCAAAGGGCGCGAACGTCATCCCCTTCGACGCGTTCCCGCCGCGCGCCGACGAGAAGCGCGTGCGCGCGGCGTTGACCGCCGCCCGCGACGCCAACATGAACATGCTGCGCAACTGGGGCGGCGGCTATTACGAGGAAGATGTGTTCTTCGAGATCGCCGACGAACTCGGCCTGCTGGTCTGGCAGGACTTCATGTTCGGCGGCGGCATGCAGCCCGGCTACGACCCGGCGTTCCGTGCCAACGTGGTGGCCGAGGCGCGCGACAACATCCGCCGCCTGCGCCACCACCCCAGCATCGTGCTGTGGTGCGGCAACAACGAGGAAGAGACCGCGTGGAAGGACTGGGGCCACCGCAAGCAGCTGGTCGCGGCGGATCCGGTGTTCGCCGACAAGGTCTGGCAGGGTTATGTGGCGCTGTTCGGACAGGACCTGCGCCAGGTGGTGGGCGAGCAGGGACTGGGCGTGCCGTACTGGTCCAGTTCGCCCAGCAACGATCTGGACGAGAAGGCCAACGATTCGCGCAAGGGCGACAAGCATTACTGGGACGTCTGGGCCGGTTCCAAGCCGGTGCAGGCCTACCTGGACGAAACCCCGCGCTTCATGTCCGAGTTCGGCCTGCAGGCGTGGCCGGACATGCGCACCATCGCCAGCTTCGCCAAGCCGGAAGAACAGGCGGTCGACAGCCCGGTGATCAAGGCGCACCAGAAGTTCCTGGCCGGCGAGGGCAACACCCGCCTGTCGCTGTACATCGAGCGCGAGTACGGCAAGCCGCGCGATTTCCCCGGTTTCGTCTACCTGAGCCGGGTGATGCAGGCCGATGGCATCGAGCTGGCCGCACTGCATCACCGCGCCTCGCGGCCGTACACGATGGGTTCGCTGTACTGGCAGCTCAACGACGTGTGGCCGGGCGCCTCGTGGTCGAGCGTGGATTTCTACGGACGCTGGAAGCCGTTGAACTTCCACGCGCGCCGTTTCTTCGCACCGCTGGCGGTCGCGGCGCTGCGCAAGGAGGGCGTGACCCGGTTGTCACTGCTGTCCGACCTGACCACGCCGACGGACGCCGAATGGCGCCTGCGGGTGATGGACTTCGATGGCCGCGTGCTGAAGGAGCGTCGCCAATCGGCCACGCTCGCGGCCCTGGCGGCGACGTCGGCCGGCGAGTTCCGCGACGCCGAACTGCTGGATGGCGCGGATCCCGCGCGCACGTTCGCGGTGTTCGATCTGGTCCGCGGCGGCGAGACGGTTTCGCGCGGACTGGTCTACTTCACCGCGCCGAAGGACCTGCACCTGCCGGCGCCGCGCATCGACACCGAGCTGGCCGCCGATGGCGACGGTGACGGTTATCTGCTGACCCTGCGTTCGCCGGTGTTCGTGCGTGCGTTGTGGCTGGACTTCGGCGATCTGGACGCGACGCTGTCCGACAACGCGCTTGACCTGCTGCCGGGCGAAGCCGTCAGCCTGCGCGTGTCCTCGAAGACCGACGCGGCGGCGCTGCGCAAGGCGCTGACCCTTCAATCCCTCGCCGACGCGATGTCCGCGCCGGCTCCCTGATCGTTTTCCGCAAAGAGGAACTCCCATGCACGACGTATCGAACCCGACGAATTCCCCCCGTCGCGCCCTGCGTGGCCAGCGCCTGGCCGGCGCGGTGGTGATGGCGCTGACCCTGGTGACGGGCACCGCCTGCAGTCAGAAGCCGGCGGCCGAAACGGCCGCGCCCGCGGCAACCGGAACGCCGGCGCCGGCCGCCAAGGCCGCGAGCGCGGACGTGCCGGTGGTGGACGAGGCCGAGGCCGCGCGCCTGGCCGAACAGGTCAAGGCCGAGACCCGCCATGCATGGCAGGGCTACATGCAGTTCGCCAAGGGCCACGATGATCTGAAACCGATCAGCGGCCAGCCGCGCGACTGGTACGAGAAGTCGCTGCTGATGTCGCCGGTGGACGCACTGGATACCCTGATCCTTCTGGGCCTGGACAAGGAAGCGACCGAAGCGCGCGAGCTGATCGCCACCCAGCTCTCGTTCGATCACGACATGTACGTGCAGAACTTCGAGATCACCATCCGCCTGCTCGGTGGGCTGATCTCCGGCTATCAGCTCAGCGGCGACGAGCGCCTGCTCAAGCTGGCCGAGGATCTGGGCAAGCGCCTGCTGCCGGTGTTCGAGAGCAAGACCGGGCTGCCGTACACCCACGTCAACCTGCGCACCGGCAAGGTCCGCGGCACCGTCAGCAATCCGGCCGAGACTGGCACCCTGCTGATCGAGTTCGGCGCGCTGAGCAAGCTGACCGGAAATCCGATCTATTACGACAAGGCCAAGCGGGCGCTCACCGAGACCTTCAACCGCCGCTCCAGGATCGGCCTGGTCGGTCTGAACATCAACGTCGAGACCGGCGAGTGGACCAATCCGACCAGCCATATCGCCGGCGGCATCGACTCGTACTACGAGTACCTGTTCAAGTGCTGGAAGCTGTTCGGCGATGCCGACTGCAAGCGCATGTGGGACGAGAGCATCGGTCCGATCAACCAGTACCTGGCCGATGAAGTGCGCGAGGGCGAACTGTGGTACGGCTACGCCGACATGAACACCGGCAAGCGCACCCAGACCACTTACGGCGCGCTGGACGCGTTCATGCCGGGCCTGCTGGCGTTCGGTGGCGATCTCGAGCGCGCCAAGCGCCTGCAGGAATCCGGCCTGAAGATGTGGCGCTTGCACGGCATCGAGCCGGAAGCGATCGACTACGCGAAGATGGAAGTGACCTCGCCGGGCTATCCGCTGCGTCCGGAGATCGTCGAGTCGGCGTACTACCTGCATCACTACACCGGCGATGCGCGCTACCGCGGCATGGGCAAGGAATTCTTCGAGGACTTCGTTCGCCACACTCGCACCGAGCACGGCTTCGCCGCGCTGAAGGACGTGCGCAGCAAGGAGAAGAACGACTCGATGGAAAGCTTCCTGTTCGCCGAGACCTTCAAGTACTACTACCTGCTGTTCGCGCCCAAGACCGCACTGGACTTCGACGCGGTGGTGTTCAATACCGAGGCCCATCCGATCCGGAAGACCTGGAAGGACTGAGTCCGGACTTCATCGCCGCGGCATCCGAATGCCCGTCCCCAGGACGGGCATTTTTTTTTGCCCACGCGCCCGCACACGGGCGGGATAGGGGGCGTTTTCGGAGAGCATGGGAGAGCAGAGGAGAGCATGGGAAAACCTGGAGTGGCGGAATGCGTGGTCGGTAACCGTTATCACGACGGATCCGATATGCTGAATGCGTAATGCGAATCACAACTCTAGGCATCCAACCCGCTTGACTCCATGCTTGAAGCCACCCTGACGCCCGCCCGCATCGCGGTGACGGAAGACGACGACGAACTTCGCGAACTGCTCGTGTCGGAACTGGCCGAGCGCGGTTTCCAGGCCGTGGGTTTCGCCAGCGCCGAAGCGCTTTACCGGCACCTGGCCGTGCAGCCCTGCGACATCGTGCTGCTGGACATCGGTCTTCCCGGCGAGGACGGCTACGCGGTTGCCCGCCACCTGCATCAGATCGCTTCGGTCGGCATCGTGATGCTCACCGCGCGCGGGAAAAGCGACGACATGGCGCGGGGGCTCAGCACGGGCGCGGATCTGTATCTGGTCAAGCCCGTGGACATGGATGTGCTGGCCGCGGGTATCGCCAGCCTGCGGCGCCGCCTGTCCGCTTCCGACCGGATCGTGCCGGCGGAACCCGCGCCACGTTGGGCGCTGGTCGCCGGTGGCTGGAAGCTGCGCACGCCCGACGGCGTGGAGTTGAGCCTGGGCGAAGCGGAACGGGTGTTCCTGCGCATGTTGTTCGAACAGCCCGGCGAACCGGTGGAGCGCGAACGCTTGATCGCCGGCATGACCGAGTCGCCTGCGGATTTCGATCCGCATCGGCTCGAAGTGCTGCTGCATCGCCTGCGCCAACGCGTACGGGGTGCGAGCGGACACGCGCTGCCACTGCGCGCGGTGCGCGGCATCGGCTATCTGTGGTTGCACGAGGGCGGCTGAGCACGCCGCGATCCATGGCGTGTCCGTGTTCGTGCGCGGCGCTGCGCTGCGCGAGAGTGTTCGAGAGCGATGGAAAGTGTGAGTGATGTTCCGTTATTGAGGTGATAAGAATCACAAAATAAGATTCCCCTGCCGTTGCAGCGCACAAAACCTGCGCTTTGCGGCCGCGTCGTTTCCGGCGCGAGAGCAACCGTCTTTCGGGAAGTCCGGTTCCATCGCGGCGACTGCCGCCAGGACCGTCCTTCGCGCCGACGGCTACCAGGACCGCCCGCAAGGCGGTGTACGGAACAGGGGAAAACTGTGGTCCTCCAAGTCGTTGCGGCGCCTGGCGCCGAATGCGCGCGCGCGCCTGTCTCTGGTCATGACGTGGACGAGGCCACCGCCATTCCGCGTGGCGAACCGCGAAGCGGGCAATGGCTTCGCAGGGCCGCGCTGCTGCTGACCACGCTGCTGCCGCCGACGCTGGCGAGCGCGGCCGATCTGCAGATCAGCGGCCTGACCGACACCGGCTACGATCCGAGCCCGGTCGGCGCACCGGTCGTGTACCACGTCGTAGTCGAGAACGGCGATGTCGATACGGTCGACGACGCGGTTGTCCTGTTCGATCTGCCGGCGGGGGCCGCTGCGGGCACGTTGCCGACCTTCTGCAGCAACCTGGGCGGTTCCCCGGTCCGGATCCGCTGCGCGTTGCCGCAATCGCTGTCGGCGGGTCAGCCCGCCGCAAGCTTCGACATCCAGATGCTCACCACCGGCATGGCGCCGGGATCGGTGTTCATCCATGGCGCCGTCGGACGCGCCAGCGCCACCGAGCCCGGCGCGGGCGAACCCCTGGCGAGCCTGCCGACGAGCCACGGTTTCTTCACCGCTGACGGCGAGCCAAGCAACAACCTGCTCAGCCAGCAGACCACGCTGGATCAGTCGGGCGATCTGCGGCTGGAAAAAACCGCCTCGTCGGCCTCGGTGATCGGCGGCGACGAGGTGACCTACACGCTGACCGTCACCAATGACGGTCCGGGCGCGTCGTCGGGTTTCAACGTGCGGGACACGCTGCCGGCGGGCGTCAGCCTGGTCCCCGGCAGCTTCAGCGGCCCGGCCTGGAGTTTCAATCCGGGCACGATGACCGCGACCCACGCCGGCACCTTGGCGGCGGGCGCCAGCAGCGCCTTCTCGTTCCGCGCGAAGGTGAACGTCGGTGGCGGCAACATCATCAATTCCGCCGTGGTCAACGCCGGTTCGATGCCGGATCCGAATCTGGCCAACAATACCGACGATGTCACCACCGTGGTCACGCCCGGTGCGGACATGGCGATCAGCAAGAGCGCCAATCCGGCGCCGGCCATTTCCGGCGATCCGATCACCTTCACGGTCAATGTCAGCAACCTGGGTCCCAGCGCGGCCACCAATCCGAGCTGGACGGACGTGCTGCCCGCCGGCTTCACCATCACCGGCGGCAACCAGCCGGCGGGTTGGACCTGTTCGACGACGGCCGGGAACACCACCCGCGGATGCAGCTACGCCGGTGACCTGGCGCCGGGCGCGTCCACCAGCTTCACCATCACCGCGATGGTGCCTTCCAACGGCGCCAACAGCAGTGGCGATGTGACCAACACCGCGACGGTGACGTCGCAGACCCCGGATCCGGTATCCGTCAACAACAGCGGCAGCGTCCAGTTCAGCGTGATGCCGAATGGCGCGGACCTGGGGCTGGCCAAGCGCAAGACGCCGGCACTGGTCGCGATCTGGCCGGGCACCGGCCCCGACGCCGACAGCCTGATGACCTCCACCATCAACGTGCACAACTACGGGCCGCGCGCGGCGACCGGCAACGTGCAGGTCGTGGATCGGCTGGCGGCGGGCGAGGAGTACATCAGTGGCGGCAATGCCGGCGAATGGAGCTGCTCGGTGGCACCGGCCGCCTGGAACGCGGGCGGTCCGGCGCAGGTCGTCACCTGCGATCTGGATCCTTCGCGCTATGACCTGGCGCGCGATGCCGACACGCCGGCGCTGCGGATCGTCACCCGCGCCCGGACCCCGGATCTGGCGCTGACCAACAATGCCTGCACCGGCGGTTCCGGCGGTTCGCTGGAGCCGAGCACCGGCAGCATCAACGAGGATCGCAATACCACCAACGATTGCGCCGGTGACGGCACCCGCACCACCAACGATCGTGTCGATCTGCAAATCGAGAAGTGGACACGCGCCAACGACGGCGGCGCCGACAACGTCATCCCGCTGGGCACCAACACCTACAGCTACACGCTGCGGGTGACCAACCTCGCCATCACCGACGCGGTGCCGGCCAGCGGCATCGTCGTCAACGACACCATTCCGGGTTTCGTGAACGGCAATACCGCCGGGGTTGACCGCACCAACGTAACCGTGGCCGGGCCGGCGGGCTGGAACTGCGTCGTCGATGGGCCTTCGGTGATCTGCCGCTCGGACACGACCGCACTGGCGGTGGGTGCTTCGGCCGACATCACCATCACGGTGGGCTTCCCGTTCTTCGACAGCATCGGCCAGAGCCCGGGCAACTGCGGCGTGGGCGCGCCGGCCAGCGGCGCGTTCTGCAACACCGCCGGCGTGGCCGTGGATCCGGATGTCACCAGTTCCGTGGGTGAAATCAACGGCGCCAACAACCAGGCCAGCGATTGGGTGCGGGTCGAGCGCCGCGCCAACGTGACCACCACCGCCAAGGACATCACCACGGGCAACGTGGGCCGCGTCGGCGTGGTCAGCAACTATGTGATGAGCTACTACAACGAGGGACCGTCGACCGTCCCCGGCGTGGTCTTCCGCGATGTCTTCACCCTGCCGGCCAACGACACGGGCTTCGTGCTGGTGTCGGCCACCCGTACCCCCGGCAACGTGGCGTGCACGCACAGCGCGGCCGGCGGCACCACCGCCACGGCGACCGCCGGCGGCATGTCCTATGCCAACCCGACCGGCTCGCCGTCGCAGGTGGTCGTCACCTGTCCGGCGGTCAACCTGACGTTCCGGCAGACCGAGAGCCTGCGCGTGCAGATCCGGCCGAACGTCAACAGCAACAACAATCCGGCCGGTCGCGAATTCACCAACGTCGCCAGCTTCGACATCACCGGCGGCGCCAGCGGCAGCGACGCCAATGGTCCGTTCGACTACAACACCAACACCAGCGCCGCCGACGATCAGAAGGACGCCTCGCTGACCTTCGAGCAAGGCGCGGCGGATCTGGTCGTCAACAAGGACGATCTGGGCTTCACCGGCGGCGTGGATCCGCTGGGCTACGACGCGGTCAACACCGCGGCCAACCTCATCACCTACCGCATCACCGTGCTCAACCGCGGCCCGTCGGTGGCCACCAGTGTGCGGATCACCGATACGTTCCGCGCGCCGAACGGGCGCCAGGTCGAATTCGTCGGCATCGCGCCCGGAACCGGCGGCGCCCCCACGGGCGGCTTCAGCACGGCCGGATGCACCGTCAACAGTGCCAATCCGTTCACCGGCGCGGGCACCACGCCCGCCGATCCCGGGCTGAACATCGAGTGCGACGTGCCCGGCGCCGGGTTCAGCGGCAGCAACGTGCTGGGCACGCTGGGCGTCAATGCGACCAGCTATGTATACGTCCAGTACCGCTACCTGACCGCGCCCGGCGGCAGCGGCGACACCGTGCGCAACCAGGTCCAGGCGACCCTGGCCGAGACCGATACCAACCCGACGAACAACGCGGCCGACGAACCGACCACGATTCGCGCGCGCGCCGATGTACGCGTCGCCAAGCACGTGTTCACCGACGCCCCCGATCTGGATCCGGATGTCGCCCTGCCGGCGGCCCCGGCGACGACGGTGGCGCTGCGCCAGCCGTTCTACTGGGTACTGGAGGGCGCCAACGACGGCCCCGGCGCCAGCCTGTCGCGCGATCGCAGCGGCACCAGCCCGCAGAGCGGCACCGGCACGGTCATCACCGACACCCTGCCGAACGGGCTGGAGATCACCGGTCCGGTCCAGTGGCAGAAGAAAGGTCCATCGCCGGGCGGCGATGAGCAGCCCAACGGGACCGGCGCGTGCACGGCCGCCGGGCTGGCACTGACCTGCAACCTGGGCGACGTGACCGTCACCGGCAAGGTGCGCGTGATCATCCCGGTGCGCTGGACCTCGTATCCCGGTGCGGCGGCACAGGTCAACACCACCCGCATCGCCACCGAGCAGGTGGATCCGAATCCGGGCAACAACATCGACGACGAGGACATCCTGGTCACGCGTTCGTCGCTGGCAGGCGTGGTGTTCCAGGATCGGGATCGCGCCGGCGCCAACGGCGGCACCCATCAGGGCGTTGCCGGTGAACCCGGCATCGGCGGCGTCAGCATCCGCCTGACCGGTACCGACGCCTACGGAAACGCGGTCAATCTCACCACCACCACCGCCGCCGATGGCAGCTACAGCTTTGGCGATCTGTCGCCCGCGGGCGCGGGTGGCTACACGCTGACCCAGACGCAGCCGGCCGGCTTCGTCGATGGACCGGTCGCCCCGCCGACCAGTGGTGGTGCCGAACCGTCGCTGGGCGGCGCCTACGCCACCGGTTCGCCCGACACCGTGTTCACCGGCATCGCGGTCGGCGCCAGCCAGGCGGGCGTGCGCTACAACTTCCCGGAAGTCCGGCTGCCCTCGCTGTCCGGCTTCGTCTACGTGGACGGCAACTACAACAACACCCGCAACGGCGGCGACGGCGCGATCGCCGGCGCCACGGTGGAACTGCTGAATGCGGCGACCGGCGCGGTGATCGGCACCACCACGACCGATGGCACCGGCGCCTACAGCTTCACCGGACTCGATCCGCTGATCACCTACACCCTGCGCGAGGCGCTGCCGGCGGGCAACTACCGCAACCGGCCCGGCGCGGTGAATCCCGGCCAGATCGGTGGCGCGGCCTGCACGACCGGTTGTACGGCGGCCACCGGCGTGGCCGGTGATGCGGCGACCACCGACCGGATCAGCGACATCGATCTGGGCGCCGGACTGGATGGTGTGCAGTTCAACTTCGGCGAGGATGCGATCTCGGCGATCTCCGGCAACGTGTACCTGGATCGCAACCGCAACGGCGATTTCGACGCCGGCGACGCGGGCACGGTCAACTCCCGCCCCAACGGCGGCCTGCAGGACGTCACCGTCACGCTCACCGGTGCGGGCGCGGACGGGGTGTTCGGCAATGGCGACGATCCCGCGCCGGTCATCCTGCAGACCGATGCCAATGGCGCGTACCAGTTCACCGACCTGGTGGTTGGCCAGAGCTATCGCGTCAGCGAAACCCAGCCGGATGGCTACGGCGAAGGCAGCGAGCATCCGAGCAATGTCATCGAGATCAACAATCTGACCATCGCCGGTTCGGCCGGCAACGATTTCGGCGAAGTGCTGGGATCGCTGGCGGGCAGCGTGTTCGAGGACTTCTCGGCCACCGCCGGCAACAACAACAACGGCGCTTTCGACAGCGGCGAAAATCCGATCGGCAATGTCACGCTGACCCTGACCGGCACCGACGTGCTGGGGCAGCCGGTGAACATGACCGTGCAGACTGACGGCAGCGGAGCCTACCGCTTCGCCGACCTGCTGCCGCCGCAGGCGGGCACCAGCTATACGCTCACCGAAACGCAGCCGGCCGGTTACCTGGATGGCCGGCATACGCCGGGCAACGCGACGACCCCGGGCAATGCGAACACCGCCAACGTGATCGACGGCATCGCGCTGTCCGCCGGGCAGGACGCCACCGGCTACCTGTTCGGCGAACTGGCCAACGCCATCATCAGCGGCACGGTGTACCTGGACCGCAACGACGATGGTGACAACAATGGCGGCGACGCCGGCATTCCCGGCGTCACCGTGGTGATCCAGGGCGCCGGTCCGGACGGCCAGTTCGGCACGGCGGACGATCCGGCGCCGGTCACCCTGACCACCGATGCCAACGGCGACTACAGCTACGGTGGCGCGGTTGCCGGCCAGAACTATCTCATCAGCGAAACCCAGCCGACCGGCCTGGCCGAAGGGCAGGAAAACGGCCTCAACCAGATCCCGGTGACCAACCTGCCGGTGGCCGGTTCGCGCGGCAACGACTTCGGCGAACTGGCCGGCGCGCTGTCCGGCAGCGTGTGGCTGGACGCCAACAACAACGGCGTGCGTGAGCCGGGCGAGAACGGCATCGGCGGCGTGCGGGTGAGCCTGCCCGCGGGCACGCGCGACGCGCTCGGCAATCCGGTGGCCGAGGCGGTCACCGATGCCAACGGCGACTACCGCTTCGGCGACCTGCCGGCCGGCACCTACACCGTGACCGAACAGGCCGCGCAGCCGGTGGTGGGCGGGGCGACGACGATCAACGGCACCACGGTGGCCGGCAATATCGGCGGCACGCCCGCGGGCACCGCCACGCCGATCGCGACCGTGCCCAGCGCCATCGCCGGCATCGCGCTGGGTGCGGGCGAGTCCTCCGTGCGCAACGACTTCGGCGAAACCCTGGGCGTGTCGGTCTCCGGCCGGGTGTTCTTCGACGCCAACAACGACGGCGCGCAGGCCGGCGCCAGCGAGACCGGCATCGAGAGCGTGACCATTCGCCTTACCGGCACCGACGACAGCGGCGCGGCGGTGGATCTGACCACGACCACGGACGCCAACGGCGATTTCCGTTTCGAGGGCCTGCGTCCGGGTACCTACACCGTGACCGAACCGCAGCAGCCCACCGGCACCAGCAACGGCCAGACCCTGGCCGGTACCGTCGGCGGCACGCCGTCCGGCACCGCCACGCCGATCACCACCGTACCGAGTGCGATCAGCGCGATTGACCTGACCACGCCGGGCGCCGCTTCGGAGAACAACCTGTTCGGCGAGATTCCGCTCAACAGCGCAATCAGCGGCCGCGTCTGGCGCGATCTGGACAACGATGGCGTCATCGATCCGTCGGAGCAGGGCATCGGTTCGGTGGTCGTGCGCCTGACCGGTACCGATCTGGCCGGCAACACCATCACCCGCGAAGTCACCACCCAGCCGGACGGCGGCTACGCATTCACCGAGCTGCCGCCGGGCACCTACACGGTCACCGAACCCGAGCAGCCGGCCGGTACGCTCAACGGCATCACCGTGCCCGGCACCGGCGGTGGCACCGCCACCGCGCCGACCACCGCGCCGTCGGTGATCGAGGGCATCACGCTGGGCGTGGGCGAGGAAGCGGCCAACAACAACTTTGGCGAGGTTCCCGCCGGCACCATCTCGGGCCGGGTCTACAACGACGGCAACAACAACGGCGTCATCGACACGGGCGAGGGCGGCTTCCCGAACGTGCAGGTCGTGCTGACCGGCACCAACGATCTCGGCGAAACGGTCAACGTCACCGTCACCACCGACAGCGATGGCCGGTACCGCTTCGAGAACCTGCGTCCGGGCACCTACACGGTGACCGAGCCGACCCAGCCCGCCGAGACGCTCAATGGCATCACCACGCCGGGCACCATCGATGGCACTCCGACCGGCACCGCCACGCCGGTGACGACCACGCCGTCGGCGATCAGCGGCATCGTGCTGCCGCCGGGCGGACAGTCGATCGACAACAACTTCGGCGAGGTCGGCGATTCGCCCGACCTGGTGGTCAGCAAGACCGCCACGCCAGCGACCTTCACCGTCAACAACGTGGGCACCTACACCATCCGCGTGCGCAACATCGGCCAGCAGGCGAGCGCGGGCGAATACGTGGTGGAGGATCGCCTGCCTGCCGGCCTGACCCTGGACGCCACGCCGGCCGGGTCCGGCTGGAGCTGCACCGGCGCGATCGGCGACAACCGCTTCCGCTGCGCCAGCAGCACGGTCATCGCCGCCGGCGCCACCGCGACCGACACCATCGTGGCGCGCGTGCGTGTCGCGGCGACCGCCGCTGCGGCATCGCCGGCGAACAACGCGGTACTGGTCGAGGGCGGCGGCGAGAACGAGTTCCGCACGCCAACGCAGGAAGAACGCGCCAACTTCGAGGGCAACGTCGACGACCTGCCGGTATGCGACCCGGCGATCACCCAGAACGCCTGCCACCTGCCCACGCCGGTGCAACTGGCCGCGTCGGTCTCCGGCACGGTGTGGTTCGACCAGGGCAGCGACTTCGGCCTGATCGATGGCGGCGATCGCCGCCTGGGTGGCTGGACCGTGGAAGTCGTGGACGCCAATGGACAGGTGGTGGGTACGGCCACCACCGGCGTCGACGGTTCCTACTCGATCGCCGACCAGATTCCCGGCGTGCCGCTGGACATCCGCTTCCGCGACCCCGCCACCGGCGTGGTGTGGGGTTGGCCGGTCAGCGGCGAAACCGCTGGCGGTTCGCCCGCGCCGTGCGACGCCACCGGCGCGATCGGCGGTGGGACCGCCAGTTCCTGCCCGAGCAGCACCGACGGCGTCACCCGCCTGTCGGTGGTGCTTGCCCCGGGTGCGAACCTGCCGCAGCAGAGCCTGCCGCTGAATCCGGGCGGCGTGATCTACGACGCGGTGACGCGCAGCCCGGTCCCGGGCTCGCGGGTGACCCTGACGCCGATCGGCAGCTGCCCGGCCTATGCGCCGGAACAGCACGTGCTCAACGCGGCCATGGGCGGCTACACCGTGCAGGGCAACGCGATCTCGATGACGGTCGGCGCCGACGGTTTCTACCAGTTCCTGATGGCGCCGGGCGCGCCGGCGTCGTGCCGGTTCCAGATCGCGGTGACTCCGCCGGCCGGCTATACCTTCGAGTCCGGCATGATTCCGGCGGAAAACTCGCCGCTGACGCCGCCGTCCACGCCGGGCCTGGGTTATCCGGTGCAGACGAACGCGACCGCGCCGACCGGCCCGGCCGGCACCGCGACCACCTACTACCTGGAGGTCAATCTGGGTTCGGGCGTGGCCGCGCCGGTGCACAACCACATCCCGCTGGATCCGCAGGTGGCGCCCGGCCTGGTCATCACCAAGACCGGCGACCGCAAGACCGTGGAAGTGGGCGACAGCCTGGTCTACACGATCACCATCCGCCAGACCGCGGGCGCCGCGCTGGGCACGGTGAACGTCATCGACCGCCTGCCGCATGGCTTCACCTTCATCGCCGGTACCGCGCGGGTGGACGGCAGCGGCATCGCCGACCCGATCGGCAAGCCCGGACCGACCCTGGTGTTCGACGTCGGTTCGCTGGCGGTCGGCGCGCAGAAGGTGCTGAGCTACCGCGTCCGCGTGGGCGTGGGCAGCCAGCAGGGCGATGGCATCAACCGCGCGCGCGCCTGGGGCTGTTCGATCACCGGCGGCTGCGTGGATCCGAACACGCTGGCGCCGTATCCGAACGGCGGCACCGTGCCGTCCAATCCGGCCGAGTACCGCGTGATCGTCAGCGGCGGCGTGTTCGCCGACGAGGGTTGCGTGCTGGGCAAGGTGTTCGTTGACTGCAACGTCAACCACGTGCAGGACAAGGAAGAACTGGGCATCCCCGGCGTACGCATGTACTTCGAGGACGGCACCTGGCTGATCAGCGATTCGGAAGGCAAGTACAGCTACTGCGGCCTGCCGCCGAAGAGCCACACCCTGAAGGTGGACGCGTCCACGCTGCCGGTCGGCTCGCGCCTGACCACCAGCAGCAACCGCAACCTGGGCGACGCCGACAGCCTGTTCATCGACCTCAAGAACGGCGAGCTGCATCGCGCCGACTTCATCGAGGGAAGTTGCTCCAACCCGGTGATCGAACAGGTCAAGGCACGCCGCACCCAGGGCGAGATCCGCGCGCCGGAAACCGAACCGGGCCAATCGCCGCTGCGTTTCGAGAGCAAGCCGTTGCGCAGCCCGCAGCAGGGCACCGACTCGGCGAACCAGCGCCCGATCGTGGATCCGAGGGCGACCGCCCCGAGTCCCGCCGCCGGCACGGAGGTGCAGCCATGAGCCGCACCCCGCGACCCGCCCGCGTCCGCCAGGCCAGGAAGACCATGCGTCCCCAACCTTTCTCCCGCAAACCGCTGAGCCTGGCGATGTCGCTGGTGCTGATGCCGGCCATGGCGATGGCCCAGAATGTCTCCGGCGACCAGCGCTTCACCCCGGTGCTGGGACAGGCGACGCCGCTGTTCCCGCAATCGCCGCAAAGCCAGCAGGCCACCTCTCAACCGTTGTATGCGCAACCGGGCAATGTCGACTACCGCGCCAACGCCGGCGTGCAGCGGGTGGTGGTGGAGGTGGATCGCGACGGCGTTCCGGCCGACGGCCAGTCGCCGGTGCACGTGGTGATCCAGTTGTTCGGCGCCGATGGCAAGCCGCTGGCCGGCGAAGCCTTCGCGACCGTCGAGAACTCCGGCGGCCGCATCAAGTTGCCCGATGGCCGTACCGACGAACTCGGCCCCGGCCACCTGGACGCCGACAAGGTCACGCCCGGCGTGCAGGTGCCGGTGCGCGACGGCCGCGCCGAGTTCGACCTGCTGGCGCCGCACGACCCGCAGGACGTGCTGCTGCGGGTGACCTCCGGCGGCGAGACCGCCGAGGGCGTGGTCGGCTTCGTGCCGGAAATGCGCGAGATGATCGCGACCGGCCTCATCGAGGGCGTGATCAACTTCCGCCGCAAGGGCGACAACCTGATCGACGGCAGCACCCGCGGTGATGGTTTCGAGCGGGAAATCCGCCGCTGGGAAAAGCAGTTCAACAACGGCAAGGCCAATGGCGCGGCGCGCGCGGCGTTCTTCGTCAAGGGCAGGATCAAGGGCGAGTACCTGCTGACCGCCGCCTACGACTCGGACAAGGAAGTGCGGGCCCGCCTGCTGCGCGACATCCAGCCGGAGGAGTTCTATCCGGTGTATGGCGACGCGTCGCTGCGCGGTTTCGACGCGCGCTCGGCCGAGCGCCTGTACGTGCGCGTGGACAATGGCCGCAACTATCTGTTGTACGGTGATTTCCAGACCGGCGACAGCATCGCCACCCAGACCGGCGTCGGCTTCGGCGAGCGTGCGCCGCAGCGCGTGCTGGGCACCTACAACCGCACCGCGACCGGACTGGGCTGGCACTTCGAAAACGCGCGCGTGCGCGGCAACGTGTTCGCCATCGAGGACTCGCTGCGCCAGGTCATCGAGGAACTGCCCAGCCAGGGCAGCGGCCCCTACGGCCTGCGCAACAACGCGGTGCTGGAAGGCAGCGAGCGGGTCGAGGTCGTGGTGCGCGATCGCAACCAGCCTTCGCGCATCGTCTCGGTGCGTCCGCTGGCCCGGCTGGTGGACTACAGCTTCGAGCCGTTCTCCGGCCGCATCCTGCTCAACAGCTTCCTGCCCTCGTTCGATGGCGATCTGAATCCGGTATCGCTGCGCATCACCTACGAACTGGATCAGGGCACCGAAAAGTTCTGGGTGGTCGGTGGCGACGCGCAACTGCGGGTCGGCCAGAACGGCGAGATCGGCGGATCCTACGTGGACGACCGCAATCCGTTCGCCAGCTTCGAGATGGGCAGCGCCAACGTCGGCTACCGCCTGGGTGAAAACACCTGGCTGGTGGCCGAGGCGGCGCGCACGCGCAGCGAGGTCAACACCAACTCCATCAACCAATACGGCACGCCCGCGTTGCAGGGGCTGAGCGGGTTGGTGGAAGGCAACGCCTGGCGCGTGGAGCTGGGGCATGCCGGCAAGAAGACGGATCTGAAACTGTTCGCCGGACAATCGGATCCGGAGTTCAACAACCAGGCCTCGCCGTTGTACGGCGGGCGGGGCGAGTACAGCCTGACCACGCGTTACCGCTTGAACGAGCGCTTCGAGCTGTACGCGGAGGGATTGCGCAGCGAAGACCGCAATCCCGACGGCGGCGAGCGCAATGCCGGCAGCGTCGGCACGCGCGTCAAGGTGACCGACAAGCTGACCCTGGATTTCGGCTACCGCGCCATCCGCGAAACCGTCGGCGCCTATTACACCTGGGCGACCAACAGTGGATACGGCAACCTGGGCGGCCTTTCCGGCGGCTACGCCACCGGCGCCGGCGGCGGTGCGCTCGGTTACGGCCAGCAGCCGCTGGACCCGTTGACCGGCCTGCCGATCATCAGCAACGGCAACCCCAACGATGTCGCCAGCGGCCTGCCGGTCGGCACCGAGCTGTCCTCGGACATGCTGCGCTTCGGCGTCGGCTACCGCGCCAGCGATCGCCTGAACCTGGGCGGCGAGGTGGAGCAGGACATCCATGGCGAGGATCGCAACCGCATCGCCCTCGGCGTGGACTTCCAGTTGCGGGAGCGCAGCCGCCTGTATGGCCGCTACGAGAAACAGACCGGCATCAGCGGTGTCAACGGCCTGACCCAGGACGGTCGCGAGGCCGATACGGTGGCGCTGGGCGTGGATACCAGCTTCCTGCGCGATACCCAGCTGTTCTCGGAATATCGGCTGCGCGACGCCATCGCCGGCCGCGACATCCAGGCGGCCTCGGGCATGCGCAACCGCTGGGACCTGCGCGAGGGACTGCGCCTGGACACCTCGCTGGAGCATACCAACGTGATCTCCGGCAACGTCGGCGATTCGACCGGGATAGGCATCGCCCTGGACTACAGCGCCAATCCGCTGTGGCGCGGCAACATCCGGCTGGAACACCGGATTTCCGACGACGTCGCCGAAACCCCGACGGACGAGGCCTACAACACCACCCTGTTGCAGTTCCTCGCGGCGCGCAAGCTCAACCGCGACTGGACCGTGCTGGCGCGCAACTACCTGCTGCGCACGGTCTACGCGGCGCGCGGCGACGTGCTGCAGGATCGCTTCCAGGTCGGCGTGGCCTACCGCGATACCGACACCAACCGCATCAACGCGCTGGCGCGCTACGAGTACAAGCTGGAGAAGGACGAGAGCGGCATGGACGGTTCCGGTTTCGGTTCCGATACCGGCCAGGACATCCGTACCAGCGCGCACATCGTGTCCGCGCACGCCGACTGGCATCCATCGCGGCCGTGGTGGCTGACCGGGCGGGTGGCGGCGAAGTGGCAGCAGGACAGCTTCTTCTATGCCGACACCGGCCGGGTCAATGACGACTTCCGCGCGGTGCTGCTGTCGGGCCGCGTGGTCTACGACATCACCGAGAACTGGGACATCGGCGTGCTGGCCTCGACCTTCCGTGGCCAGTACGGCGCCAACCAGTACGCGTTCGGCGTGGAAGTCGGGCGCCTGCTGCGGCAGAACCTGTGGCTTTCGGTCGGCTACAACGCCACCGGTTTCCGCGGCGACGAGGACCTGACCGGCTACGAGTACACCCAGCAGGGCGCCTTCATCCGCCTGCGCTTCAAGTTCGACGAAGACCTCTTCCGCAGGGAAGACGCCCGCTACCGCGATCCGGTGCGCTGAGGAACCCCATATGACCATCACCAAGTCCACGCTCATCACCGCCGCCGTCCTGGCCGCCCTGGCCGGCACGGCCGCCGCGCAGCAGACCCAACTGGTTCCGCCGCGCGATCGCATCACCGACGAGGCCATCCATGCCGATCTGTCCGGCTACGAGGCCACCCAGGGGCGTATCCAGGCGCTCAACGACGGCGGCCGCCCGGTGCGCGACTACCACCTGTCCAAGGCCCAGTGCTGGCTGGACGTGTCCTTCCACGAATACACCCGCAACGATCGCAGCGCGTTCCCGCAGGAAGCGCTGACCGAATCGGAGAAGCTGATCGTGGGGATGGAGCAGGGCGTCTCGCCGCTGCCCACCGACACCCCGCTGGTCAACGGCGCGGCCCGCGTGCGCGAGGACCTGTGGAAGCGCCTGGGCGCGATCCACGGCACTCCGGGTTTCGTCTGCGCGCAGCAGGCGGTGGCCTGCGGCGAAGTGGAACTGGTGCATGCCGGCAACGAGTTCAACCAGCAGCAGTGGCGCCATTCCAAGCCCTATATCCAGATCGCCGAGGACATGGTGAGCGACGCCGAGGCGCTGGCGCGCCAGTGCGGTGTGCCGGGCGTGGTGCCGGCGGCGGAAACGGTGCTCACCGCCAACGTGCTGTTCGAATTCGATCGCGATGGTCGCCGCGATATCCGCGCCTACTCGCTGCAGAACCTGGAGCGGGAACTGGCGCGCCTGCGCGAGGAGGGCAGGCCGCTGCGCGCGGTGGAACTGGTGGGCCACGCCGATCGCCTGCAGGGTCGGGGCTACGACTACAACCAGGGCCTGTCCGAGCGCCGCGCGCGCACGGTGCGGGAATGGCTGATCGAGCGAGGGGTGCCCGCCGACGCCATCCGCTACACCTTCCGCGGCGATACCGAACAGGTGCAGGCCTGCGACGGGGTGAAGCCGCGCGAGGCGCTGCGCGAATGCCTGATCCCGAACCGTCGGGTCGAAGTCAGGCTGCAAGCGGGCGCAACCGGGGAAAAGCCCGCGCCGGGCCTATAATCCGCCGGTCCGGGGATGTTCGGACGGCGCCGGGGAGGGCGGCCGTCCCAGTCGCCCGGTCGGCGGCTAGGCATCCCTGAGGACCCCCATGATCGAACCCTCTCCATCGGTCGTTTCCACGCGCGGCGCGCGCATTCCGCTGATCGGGCCGCTCCTGCGCGGCGTGCTGGACTGGTTCCGCGACGTGCCGATTGCCGATCCGGTGGATCGCCGCAACGCGCCGATGATCCAGGTGATCTCGCTGCTGCTGGCGATGTTGCCGCCGCTGGCCTGGATCTACCGCGCCTCGGTGGACATTCCCTGGCGGCCGGGCGAGATCGCCAGCATGGTGTTCAGCCTTGCGGTGAGCGCCGCGGCCGGCGCCAGCTTCTGGCTGATCCGACGCGGCAGGTTCGCTGCGGCGTCCTACCTGCTGCTGGCCGTGTTCGCGGTCACCGTGGTGCCCAGCTATCTGTCCACCGGATTCGACGCACAGGTCTACGAACAGCCGATCCTGGTGATCTGGATGGCGATCGCCGGTCTGGTGGTCGGCCGGCGCGCCTTGTGGGTGATGTTCGCCTGCATCGCCGTGGCGTTCTGCGGCGGCATGTGGCTGGAGATCGCGCGCGATGGCGAGGTCTACAACCGGCTGGTCGATCTGGCCGCGCGCTTCGCGATGTTCCTGATGATCGCGGTGGTGCTGGATCGCAGTTCCGTGGCGCTGCGCGAAAGCCTGCGCGAGGCCAACCAGCGTGGCAATGCACTGGCCGAGAGCAACCGCCTGCTGGAGCAGGAGGCGCGCGAACGCGAACGCGCGCAGGAACAGCTTATCCACGCGCAGAAGGTCGAGGCGGTGGGCCGGCTGGCCAGCGGCGTCGCCCACGACTTCGGCAACCTGCTGTCGCTGATTCTCGGCTACGCCGGTCGCGGCAAGCGGCAGGACGATCCGGCCGCGCTCAAGGAAGCCCTGGCCGGCGTGGAATCGGCCGCGCGCCGCGCGACCCTGGTGACCCACAAGCTGCTGGCGTTCGCCCGACAGGACGAGACCCATCTGCAGACGTTCGATGCGGGCGAAAGCCTGCGCGAGTTGCGGCCGATGCTGCGCCAGTTGTTCGACCCGACGGTCGATGTCCGCCTGGACGTGGCGGAGGGATTGCAACCGATCCGCTTTGATCGCACCCAGTTCGAACTGATGGTGCTGAACATCGCCGCCAACGCCAACCACGCGATGCCCGGCGGCGGCGTGTTCGAGGTCACCGCCGACACCGGCGCGAGCGGTGTCGCCATCGGTTTCCGCGACACCGGCACCGGCATGACGCCGGAGGTACAGGCGCGCGCGTTCGACCCGTTTTTCACCACCAAGCCCGCCGGCGAGGGCACCGGCCTGGGCCTGTCGGTGGCGCGCGACCTGATCCAGCGCGCCGGTGGTCGCATCGGTGTGGACAGCACCGTCGGCGCGGGCACCGTGATCCGGATTGAGTTGCCGGCGGCGGGCTAGGAATCAGGCGCAGCTCGCAGTTTCCAAATCGGATGGTCCCTTCCCCCGCAACGCGGGGGAAGGTGGCGCGCCCGCGCCGGATGGGGGTGCTCTTCGCATGGACCCTTGCCCCCATCCGCCTTCGGCCCCTTCCCCCGCGTTGCGGGGGAAGGGGACAGGGGAAAGGGAACGGTGAACTGAGCGTTTTCCAAGCGAAAAGAACGAAACCCACGCTCGGCATCCGTTCATCCCACACGCTTGAATAGTTCCCTTCCCCCGCCTGCGGGGGAAGATGGCGCGCCCCACGCCGGATGGGGGCGCTCTTCGCACGGATCCTTGCCCCCATCCGCCTTCGGCACCTTCCCCCGCGTTGCAGGGGAAGGGACGGGAGAAAGGGAAGGCGAACTGGGCGTTCTCCTTCAAGCGGAAGGAGGAAAAGCACGGATGGCATCGGTTCCCCCACGCGCCTGGACATGTTCCCTTCCCCCGCCTGCGGGGGAAGGTGGCGCGCCCGCGCCGGATGGGGGCGCTCTTCGCACGGATCCTTGCCCCCATCCGCCTTCGGCACCTTCCCCCGCGTTGCGGGGGAAGGGACGGGAGAAAGGGAACGGCGAACTGGGCGTTTTCCAAGCAGAAGAACAGAACCCACGGACGGCATCCGTTCACCCCACGCGCTTGGATCCGCCATCAAACAGCACCATCTCGGCTCCAGGTTTTCACCGTTTTCCGGGAGGTTTCCCGGTATCGTCGCCGCCATGCCGCTGGACTCGTTCCATCCCGCCGTTGCCCGCTGGTTCGGGCGCACGTTTCCCGGGCCCACGCCGGCCCAGCGCGCCGCGTGGCCGGCGATCCGCGCGGGCCGCGATACGCTGGTGGCGGCCCCGACTGGTTCGGGCAAGACCCTGACGGCCTTCCTCGCCGCGCTCGACGACCTGGTCCGGCGCGGGTTGGACGAGGGCGGGTTGCCGGACGAGACCGCCGTGGTCTACGTCTCGCCGCTGAAGGCCCTGTCCAACGACATCCACCTCAACCTCGACGCGCCGCTGGCCGGCATCCGCGCCGAACTCGCGGACATGGGCCTGCCCGACATCGAGATCCGCACCGCGGTGCGCACCGGCGACACGCCGGCCGGCGAGCGCCAGAAAGTGTTCCGCAAGCCGCCGCACGTGCTGGTGACCACGCCCGAATCGCTGTACGTGCTGCTGGGCTCGGCTTCCGGCCGCAGCATGCTGTCCAGCGTGCGCACGGTGATCGTCGACGAAATCCATGCGGTTGCCGCCAGCAAGCGCGGCAGCCACCTGGCGCTGTCGCTGGAACGCCTGCAGGCGCTGTGCGCGCAGCCCCCGGTGCGGGTCGGCCTGTCGGCGACCCAGAAACCCATCGACGCGGTGGCGCGCTTCCTGGTGGGCGCGGGCGAAGGGCCGGAACCGCCGCATTGTGAAATCGTCGACATCGGCTACCGCAAGCAGCGCGACCTGGCGTTGGAGCTGCCGCCGACGCCGCTGGGCGCGGTGATGTCCAACGACCAGTGGGAGCAGGTCTACGACCGGGTCGCGGCGCTGGTGCGCGAACACCGCACCACGCTGGTGTTCGTCAATACCCGGCGCATGGCCGAACGCGCCGCCCGCCACCTCGGCGAGCGGCTGGGCAAGGAGGGCGTGGCGGCGCACCACGGCAGCCTGGCCAGGGAAGCGCGGCTGGATGCCGAACAGCGGCTCAAGCGTGGCGATCTGAAGGTGCTGGTGGCGACCGCGTCGCTGGAACTGGGCCTGGACATCGGTGACGTGGATCTGGTGTGCCAGTTGGGCTCGCCACGCTCCATCGCCACGTTCCTGCAACGCGCGGGCCGTTCCGGCCATGCGGTGGGCGGGGTGCCGAAGGCGCGCCTGTTCCCGCAGTCGCGCGACGAGCTGATCGAATGCGCGGCGCTGCTGGATTGCGTCCGGCGTGGTGAACTCGATGCCTTGCGCATCCCGGTCGCGCCGCTGGACGTGCTCGCCCAGCAACTGGTGGCCGAGACCGCCAGCCGTGAATGGGACGAGGACGCGCTGTATGCGCTGGTCCGGCGGGCGACGCCATATGCCATGCTGGCGCGCGAGGATTACGCGACGGTGGTGCGGATGCTGGCCGAGGGCTTCAGCACCCGGCGCGGCCCACGCGCGGGTTATCTGCACCGCGATGCCGTGCATCGCCGGTTGCGTGAGCGCAAGGGGGCGCGGATGACCGCGCTGATGTCTGGCGGCACCATTCCCGACACCGGCGACTACGCGGTGATCCTGGAACCGGAAGCGCACACCATCGGCACCGTCAACGAGGACTTCGCGGTCGAAAGCCTGTCCGGCGACGTGTTCCAACTGGGCAACGCCAGCTATCGCATCCTGCGGGTGGAACCGGGCCGGGTGCGGGTGGAGGATGCGCGCGGCGCACCGCCCAACATCCCGTTCTGGCTGGGTGAGGCACCCGGACGCAGCGATGAACTGTCGTTCGGCGTGTCGCGCCTGCGCGAAGCCGTGGCCGCCGAGATCATCGCGGACGGCGTGGACGCCGGCATGCGCTGGCTGATGCAGGAGGTGGCGCTGGACGAGGAAGCCGCGCGCCAGATCGCCGACTACCTGGACAAGACCCTGGCCGCGCTGGGCCAGGTGCCCAGCCAGTCGCGGATCGTGCTGGAGCGTTTCTTCGACGAATCCGGCGGCACCCAGCTGATCCTGCATTCGCCGTTCGGCAGCCGGCTCAACCGCGCCTGGGGCCTGGCCCTGCGCAAGCGCTTCTGCCGCCAGTTCAATTTCGAACTGCAGGCCGCCGCGACCGAGGACGCGATCATCCTGTCGCTGTCGACCAGCCACAGCTTCCCGCTGATCGAGGTCTCGCGCTACCTGCATTCGTCCTCGGCGCTGGACGTACTGGTGCAGGCGCTGCTGGATGCGCCGCTATTCGGTGTGCGCTGGCGCTGGAACGCCACCACCGCGCTGGCTTTGCCGCGTTTCTTGGGCGGCCGCAAGGTGCCGCCGCAGTTGCAGCGGATGAAGTCGGAAGATTTGCTGGCGACGGTGTTCCCGGATCAGGTCGCCTGCCTGGAGAACATCGTCGGCGAACGCGAGATTCCGGATCACCCGCTGGTCGCGCAGACCCTGGACGACTGCCTGCACGAGGCGATGGATGCCGATGGCTGGCTGCAACTGCTGCGCCGGCTGGAAGCGGGGGAGATCGAAGTGGTCGCGCGGGATCTGCCGCTGCCGTCGCCGCTGGCGGCCGAAGTGATCAACGCGCGTCCCTATGCCTTCCTCGACGATGCGCCGCTGGAGGAACGCCGCACCCAGGCGGTGCAGAGCCGGCTCTATCGCGAGGCGGAGTCGGCCGACGAACTCGGCAAGCTGGATATCGGCGCGATCCAGGCGGTGCGCGAGGAAGCCTGGCCGCAGCCGCGCAATCCCGACGAGATGCACGAGGCGCTGACTGGCGTGGGCGCCATCACTGTCGCTGAAGCCGCCGACAACACCGGTTGGCCGGAATGGCTGCGGGCACTGGCGGCGGACGGACGCGCCACCCGCATGCAGGTGGGCGACGACGGCGCGCGGGCGCTGTGGCTGGCGACTGAGCACTTGCCGATGCTGCGCGCCTTGTTCCCCGCCGCGCCGATCGAGCCGGTGGTCGATGCGCCCGACGAATACGCGCAGGCCGACTGGCCGCGCGAGACCGCGTTGCGCGAACTGCTGCGCGCGCGCCTGACCGCGCTGGGGCCGGTGCCCGCCACCGCGCTCGCGCATTCGCTGGCATTGCCGGTGAACGAGGTGGATCTGGCATTGCTTGCGCTGCAAAGCGAAGGCTATGTGATGCAGGGTCATTTCACCCCCGGCGCGCGCGAGGAGGAGTGGTGCGAGCGTCACCTGCTGGCGCGCATCCATCGCTACACGCTCAAGCAACTGCGGCGCGAAATCGAACCGGTCGAACCGCGCGATTTTCAGCGTTTCCTGTTCGACTGGCAGCACCTCAGCGAGGCGGAGCGGGTCAGTGGACCGGAAGCGCTGGCCGGCGTGCTGGGGCAACTGGAAGGATTCGAGGCGCCCGCCGCCAGTTGGGAAGCGGACCTGCTGCCGGCGCGCGTGCGTGGTTACGCGATCCATTGGCTGGACGATCTGTGCACCGCGGGGCGCACGCTGTGGACGCGGCTGCGGCCGCCCGCAAGCGAGGGTGGCGGGCGCGGCAATGTCTCGTTGCGCGGCACGCCGATCCTGCTGTTGCCGCGTCGCCAGGCGCCGCTGTGGACGCGCCTGGCCCCCGCGCCGGTGGACGATGACGACCTGGGTTCGCGCGCGCGCCGCGTGGTGGACTATCTCGGCGCGCACGGCGCCTCGTTCTTCGATGAAATCGGCGACGGCGCGCATCTGCTGCGCACCGAACTGGAAGACGCGCTGGCCGAACTGGTGGTGCGGGGCCGGGTCCATTGCGACAGTTTCGGCGGCCTGCGGGCGTTGCTGGTCCCCGCGTCCAAGCGCGATGGCGGATCCCGCCATCGCCGCCGCAAGCCGATGTTCGGCATCCAGGACGCCGGCCGCTGGGCGCTGATTCGCGCCGGTGCGCCATCGGGCAGTGGCGAGGCAAGGGCCGAGGCAGTCGAACACGTCGCGCGCATGCTGCTGCGGCGCTACGGTGTGGTCTGCTGGCGGCTGCTCGAACGCGAGGCCGCATGGCTGCCGCCCTGGCGCGAGCTGGTACGGATCTACCAGCGCCTGGAAGCACGCGGTGAGATCCGCGGGGGCCGCTTCATCACCGGCATCCCGGGCGAACAGTTCGCCTTGCCGGAAGCCGTCGCCGCGTTGCGCCAGGTGCGCCGCAGGCCCGCCGATGGCAAGTGGCTGGCGATCGCCGCCACCGATCCGGCCAACCTGCTGGGCACACTGCTGCCGGGCGAGAAGATCGCGCGCGTGCCCGGCGCGCGCGTGCTCTATCGCGATGGCCTGGCGGTCGCGGTGCTGGTCGCCGGCGAGACGCGTTTCCTGGAACTGCTGTCCCTGCCCGAGCAGCAGGAGGCCAGCCGTGTCCTGCTGCGGGCGGTGCCCACCGAGATGGAATCGCCACCGGTACCGGCGCGCGCAGGATAGGCCCGTCCTCCACTCCGGCGGGGCGTGTCGGCCCGCGATGGGTCGGCTTCCCGGCCACGTCGTCCGGGATTGGGTTTCGCCGGAAGTGCCGGCGTTTCAGTCCACCGGAAGCGGCGTGGGCGCACAGGCCGGCATCTGTCTGGCCTGATAGCGTTGCCAGAAATGGTTGGCCATGCGCAGGGCGGCGGCGTCGGCTTCGCGGCGCATCGCCTCGTTGTCGCAGTCGGCGGTGGTCTGGCGGAACAGTATCAGCCAGCGCAGGAACATGGCTT
The DNA here is from genome assembly GCF_052044485.1 of Pseudoxanthomonas sp. 22568. Classification (NCBI taxonomy): domain Bacteria; kingdom Pseudomonadati; phylum Pseudomonadota; class Gammaproteobacteria; order Lysobacterales; family Lysobacteraceae; genus Pseudoxanthomonas; species Pseudoxanthomonas sp. 22568. Next base: position 200,623 of record NZ_JBQENC010000003.1, on the reverse strand, counting down.
CGGTCAGCCCCGCCATGCCCAGATGGCAGCTCACCGGTGCGCCATGGAAGCGGCGCGTGCCGCGCAGCAACGACGACCAGAATGCGACCAGAAGCGAATGATGCGCGGCCCAGTCCCGCACGCGCGCTTCGAAGAAGGGACCCAGCAGGTCATCCCGACGCACGCGCAGGTAGAAGGTCTCGACCAGCCTGACGACATCGGCCTCGCTGCACAGCCCGAGTCCCGGGCCGCCGTCTTCGGAAGGATGGATGCGCATGGCGGCTTACCGGAACTTCGACCCGGGCACCGTATCGCATCGCGAACCGGTTCAAATTGATCGCGATCAAGCCGCGTGCACCGTACCGCGGATCAGCCGCTGCAGCCCCCGCAGCACACCGAGGCAATGCGTTCGATCTGGGTCAGGCGCACCGGATGTCCGGCCTGTTCCATGATGAACACCAGTTCGATGTCCATCACCACGGTGGAGATGCGCAGCTTGCCCGCCTTGGCGTCAAGGTCGACCAGGCCGGCGGGATCGAATTCCTGCAACACCCGTTCGATGGTGATTGGATCCACGGACGGGCCGGGGAGGGGGATGTGGTATTCCATGGCGGTACCGACGGTCAGTGTGGGAAAGGAAATGCGACGGTGAAAGCAGGAGCGCCGGCAAACCGGCCCCGGCGCTCCTGTCCCCGGCGAGTTACTTCGTCACTACCAACTTGCCCTTCATCAAGGTGGAGTGGCCGGGGAAGCTGCAGAAGAAGTTGTAGTCGCCGCCGGCGGTCAGCTTCTTGCCGGGGAGCGTGATCTTGGTCTTCTGGCCGCCGCCAATCAGGGTGGTGGCGGCGAGCACGCGGGCGTCACCCTTGGGCACGTAGTGGTTGCCCACGCCGGCCTTGATGGCGTCGCGGGCGATGCCGTCCATGTCCTTGGCGGCGGAGATGACCACGTTGTGGCCCATCGCGGCGGCCGGCATCTTGCCGGTGTGGGTCAGCTCGATGGTGATCGTCGGGCAACTGGCCGAAACGGTGGCCGTCTTCAGATCGAACTTCATCGCATCGTCGCCCTTCAGGCTGACGGTGCAGTTGTTGGCGGCCTGGGCCATGCCGGCGGCGGCCATCAGGCCCAGGGCGAGCAGGGAAGCGGAAACGACTTTCATCGGAAACTCCTTGGTGTGGTTGCGGGGTTAGTGGACAGGGGAAGCGGAGGAGGACAGGGCGGTGCGGACGGCGGCGACGAAGGCCGGATCCGGTATCGCGCTGGCCACCTCGGAGCGGGCGAGGACGCGGCCATCGGCATCCACCAGCACCAGCACGCTGGTGTGGTTGATGCTGCCGTCCTCGCGCGGGCGGTAGCGCACGTCGAGCACGCTGGCGATCGCGCGGGCATCGTTGGCGCCGGGTTGCAGGAACCGCCATTGCGCGGGCACGCGGTGCCGTTGCGCGGTCTCGCGCAGGGCCTGCGGGGTGTCGCGGGCGGGATCCAGGCTGATCATCACCAGCTCCACGCGCGCGCGTTCGACGGGCGTCAGCTGTTTCTGCACCGCCTTGCCGTTCTCGATGATGAGCGGGCACATGAGGTGGCAGTTCGTGTAGAACATCGACACGATGCGTGGCTTGCCGCGCAGATCCCGCCATTGGCCGGTGTTGCCGTCCTGGTCGGTGACCTTCGCGTCCAGTTGGTAGAGGGAATCGCCCGGCAGCGTCTGCGCGGCGGCCGGGAGGCCGGGCTGCAAGAGCGCCAGCCCGAGCAGGAGGAAAGAAAGGGGCATCTTCATGGCTGGCTCCTTGCGCAGCGGAATCCGAGGTTGCCGAGGGTGTTGACCGGTTGCAGTGCGGACAGCAGGGCGAAGCGTTTCATCACCCCGTAGTGCTGGCGGTCGTTGAAGGCCAGCGAGGTGGCGCCGCAGTACTTGAGCTTGTCGCCGTCGTCGGCGCCGCGCTTGTCGCTGTCGCCCATCAGGATGGCGAAGTCGTCCACCCATTCCCAGGCCACGCCATGCAGGCCGTGGATGCCGTAGGCGTTGGGCGGCGCGTCGCCGGCATCGAGGGCGCGGGCGGTGGCGTCGTTGAGCAGGAGGGCCTGCCAGCCGGGGTCGGCGCGGGCGTCGCGCCGGTCGACATCGGCGGCGGCGACGTATTCCCATTCCAGGAAGGTCGGCAGGCGCGCGTCCTGCGCGCGGCAGTAGGCATCGGCGGCGTACCAGCTGACCTGCACCACCGGCGCGTCCGCGTCGACCGCCGCGCCCGGCACGGTGGCGCTTTCCCAGTGCCCGAGGTAACCGGGACCGGCGAACAGCGCCGGCACCCGATCCCGTCGCCATTGCGGCTGCCGTTCGACGAAGCGGGCGAAGTCGGCGTTGCTGACCGCGCGTTCCATCAGGGCGAAGGCCGGGACGGAACGCGCGTCGCTGCTTTCCTCGTAGCGGATGGCCGAGCGGAAGCTTCCGCCCGGCACGTCCACGTAGCCGGGACTGCCCGCCATCGCCGGCGCGACGAGGCTTGCAAGCAACAGGGTGGGCAGTCTCCGGTACATGGGCATCCTCACGGGGTTTCTTCGCTTACTTGCCGGCAGGTTCGCCCTGCGGGTACTCCTTGCTGGACTGCTGGCCGGTGTAGATGTCGTGCTTGGCTTCACCGTCGACCTTCAGGATGCCCAGCGAGCCCTTGTGGAAGGTGCGGAAGATGCTGTGGTCGACCAGCACGAAGTTGCCCGGCACGTCGGCCTTGAACTCGACGATGGTCGCGCCACCGGCAGGCACCAGCGTGGTCTGCACGTTTTCCTGGTACTTGCTGCCGCCTTCCATGTAGACCTTGTCGAAGATCTCGCCGATGACGTGGAAGCTGGACACCAGGTTGGGGCCGCCGTTGCCGACGAACATGCGGATGCTCTCGCCGGCCTTCGCCTGCAGCGCGTTGTCACCCGTCAGCGATCCTTCCGCGCCGTTGAACACCACGTAGGTCGGATGCTCGTCGATGGCCTTTTCCAGGCTGAAGGGCTGCAGGCCGGGTTCGCCGTACTTGCCCTCGGTGTAGAAGTCGCCCTGCATCACGTAGAACTCCTTGTCCACCTTCGGCAGGCCTTCCGGCGGCTCGACCAGGATCAGGCCGTACATGCCGTTGGCGATGTGCATGCCGACCGGCGGCATCGCGCAGTGGTAGACGTACAGGCCGGGATTCAGCGCCTTGAAGGTGAACTGCGTTTCGTGGCCGGGCAGGGTGAACGTCGCCTCGGCGCCGCCGCCCGTGCCGGTGACGGCATGCAGGTCGATGTTGTGCGGCATGTGCGAGCTGTGGTGGTTCTTCAGGTGGAACTCCACCGTGTCGCCCTGGCGCACGCGGATGAAACTGCCCGGCACCGAACCACCGAAGGTCCAGAAGTTGTAGGTCACGCCATCGGAGATCTTCATCTCCTTTTCGACCACTTCCAGGTCGACGATGACCTTGGCCGGCGTGCTGCGCGTGATCGGCGGCGGCACCATCGGCGGGGCGGTCAGGACCGCCTTGATCGGTTCGCCCAGTGGGGCGGAGGCATCGCCGGCAAGGGCGTTGCCGGCCAGCGTGGCGCCCATCGCGCAGGCGAGGGCGTAATAAAGCAGGGAGTTGCTCTTGCGCTTCATGGCGCGTTCCTTGTCATGGCCTTGGGCCGATGGGGGAACGTTAGTTGTCCGACCTTCGTGGTCGCCTTGATTTGCATCAATCGCCGCCCCCGATTCGGCGAAAAAAGCCGGCAAGTGCGGCCGGCTTGACATGGATCAAGATCGCCTCCGCCTGCGACAACCTGACGCATCCCAAGGTTGGAGCGACTCCAGACAATGGCACCGACCTAAACGGAGTGTCGTGTCATGCGTAGAGATTGTCTTGCCGTCGCCCTGTCCCTCGCGCTCGCACCGGTTTCGATGGTGCTCGCCGCCGAGGCGCCACCCAACGATGCCGGCCAGCATGTGCATGACGCGGGACCCGCTTCGCCCACCGAACTCGATGGCGTGGTCGTTGTCGGCGTGGCGCCGGCGATGGCGACCACTTTCGTCACCGATCCCAAACTGCCGCGCCAGCCGGTGCCGGCGAGCGACGGCGCCGATTACCTGAAGACGATTCCCGGCTTCGCCCTGTTGCGCAGCGGCGGCACCAACGGTGACCCGGTGCTGCGCGGCATGTTCGGATCGCGGTTGAACCTGATGACCAACGACGGCGCATTGAGCGGCGCCTGTCCCTCGCGGATGGACAATGCGATGTCCTACATCGCGCCGGAAACCTACGATCGCCTGGTGGTCATCAAGGGACCGCAGACGGTGTTGTGGGGCGGCGGCGCATCGGCGGGCACGGTGCGCTTCGAACGCGAGATTCCGTACTTCGACCGCCCCGGCGTGCGCGTCAACGCCAGCGCGCTGGCCGGCAGCCGAAACCGCAACGATCAGGTGGTGGACGCCACGCTCGGCAACTCCACCGGTTATGTGCGACTGGGCGGCAACCGTTCGGAAGCGGACGACTACCAGGATGGCAATGGCGACGAAGTACCGTCGGCATGGCGCAAGTGGAACGCCGATGCCGCGCTGGGCTGGACGCCGGACGCGAACACCGTGCTGGAACTGAGCGCCGGCACCGGCGACGCGCAGGCGCGCTATGCCGGTCGCGGCATGGACGGTTCGCGTTTCCGTCGCGATAGCCTCGGCCTGCGCTTCGAGAAGAGCGACATTGGCGGCGTGCTGGATGCCTTCAAGGCCAACCTGTATCTCAACGACGTCGATCACGTGATGGACAACTACACGCTGCGGCGGCCGGATCCGTCCAGCAGCATGCCGATGCCGATGGCCAGCAACGTCGGCCACCGCACCTGGGGCGGGCGCGCGGCCGCGACCTGGCAGCAGGGCGAGTGGGAAATCACCGCCGGCGTGGATCTGCGCGACAGTCGCCATCGCCAGCGCAGCGGCATGGGACGCGGCACCTACCGGCTGCAGCCTTGGACGGTGGATGCGCGCTTCCGCACCTTCGGCGCATTCGCCGAATCGCACTGGCACATCACCGACAAGCACCACCTGATGAGTGGTCTGCGCCTGGACCGCGCGCAGGTGCGGGATCTGCGTCGCAGCACCGGCGGCATGATGCCGATGCCCAATCCGACCGCCGGCCAGGAACGCCGCGAAACCCTGCCCAGCGCGTTCGTCCGCTACGAATACGACATGTCCGGGCGTCTCGGCGCCTATGTGGGCCTGGGCCACACCCAGCGCATGCCCGACTACTGGGAACTGTTTTCGCCCAAGCGCGGACCGGCCGGTGCGGCCAACGCCTTCGCCGGCGTCCAGCCCGAGCGCACCACCCAGCTCGACCTGGGCCTGCAGTACCGCGGCGAACGCGTCGAGGCGTGGGTATCGGTCTATGCCGGCCGCATGCAGGACTACATCCTGTTCGACTACCTGCCCGGGATGATGGGCATGGGCGCGACCACCCGCGCGCGCAACATCGATGCCGACATCCGCGGCGGCGAAGCCGGCGTGGAGTGGCGGCCGGCCGATGGCTGGAAACTCGGCGGCGCGCTGGCCTACGCCTGGGGCGAGGATCGCGCCAGCGGCAAGCCGCTGCCGCAGATGACCCCGCTGGAACTGCGCCTGTCGGCCAGCCGCGAGTACCGGCGCTGGTCGTGGGGCACGCTGCTGCGCATCGTCGACGACCAGGATCGGGTGAGCACGGGGCAGGGCAACGTGGTCGGACGCGATCTCGGCCCGAGCGCGGGCTTCGCGGTGTTCTCGGTCAATGGCGGCTACCGCTTCAGCGACCAGCTGCAACTCACCGCAGGCATCGACAACCTGTTCGACCGCGCCTACAGCGAACACCTCAATCTGGGCGGCAACAGCGCGTTCGGCTATCCGGCCGATCCGGTGCGCATCAACGAACCCGGCCGCACCGCCTGGCTGAAGCTCAACTATCGCTACTGAGCGCGCATCGATGCGCGCCATCCAAGCACGAAAAAAAGGGGATCACACACATGAAACACCTCATCGGCGGACTGCTGGGCCTGCCTTGCCTGGCCCTCGCGCTTCCCGCCATCGCCGCCTCGCCGGAGGACACTGGCGGCAAACTGATCCTGGATGCCCGCTACCGTTTCGAGCAGGTCGATCAGGACAATGCGCTCGACACCGCCAAGGCGCATACCCTGCGCACCCGCATCGGCTATCGCACGCCACGCTGGCACGGCCTGTCCGGGCTGGTGGAAATCGACGATGTCCGCCACCTGGGCGCGGAACACTTCAACGACACCCGCAACGGCCACGCCGGCTACGCCACGGTCGGCGACCCGGAAGGCACCGAGGTCAACCAGGCGCTGATCCGCTACGCGGCGGACTGGGGCAACGCGCAGGTCGGCCGCCAGCGCATCAACCTGGGCAACCAGCGCTTCGTCGGCGGCGTGGGCTGGCGGCAGAACGAGCAGACCTACGATGGCGCGATGATCGAATTGACGCCGGGCGCCGGCTGGAAGCTGACCTATGCGTACCTGGACAACATCAACAGCGTGTTCGGCCCGGACGACACCCGCCCGGTCAGCCGTAACGCGCCGGCCGACATCGAGGGCCACAGCCATCTGTTGCAGGCGCAGTACGCCTTGTCGTCGAACCTGAGCGCCATCGGCTACCACTACCGGCTGGGCCTCGACAACCTGGCCGTAGCCGCGGGCGCGCCACTGGGCACGCTGTCCAGCCGCACCAGCGGCCTGCGCGTGCAAGGCAAGGCCGGCGGGTTCTCCTACGTGCTGGAACACGCGCGGCAGCGCGAACTGGCGGGAAACCCATGGCGGCTGGACAGCCGCTACTGGCTGGCCGAAGCCGGCTACCGCTGGCAGGACATCCAATGGAAGGCCGGTTATGAAGTGCTGGGCGAGGGCGGTGGCGGCACGGGCAACCGCGCGTTCCAGACGCCACTGGCGACCAAGCACGCGTTCCAGGGCTGGGCCGACCAGTTCCTGACCACGCCGGCCGACGGCCTGCGCGATGCCTACGCCGGCTTCAGCCTGCCGCTGGGCGGTGGCGAATGGCAGACCTGGTACCACGACTTCCGCAGCGATCGCGGCGGCCACCGTTTCGGCCGCGAGCTGGATCTGTCCTGGCGCCGCGCGATACCCGGCGTGAAGGGACTGGAAGGCCTGCTCAAGCTGGCGAGCTACCGCAGCAGCGATGCCACCCGCACGGTGGATACCGACAAGTTCTGGGTGCAGGTGCAGTACACGTACTGAGCCATTCCGGCTTGACGTGGATCAATGTGTCCCGTGGCGGGGCGTGAGGACAATGCCGCCTCCTTCCCGCCACAGGACGCGGCATGGCCTTCCACGATCTGCGCGAATTCCTGGAGCATCTTTCCGGACACGGACAGTTGCTGGACATCGACGCGCCCGTCAGCCCGGAGCTGGAAAGCACCGCGCTGAGCCTGCGGGCCCTGCGCGAATCCGGGCCGGCGCTGCTGATGCACAACGCAGGTTCGAACCACGGATTGCTGGGCAATCTGTTCGGTCATCGGCGCCGCATCGAACTGGCGCTGGCCGGCCGGCCGCTGGCCTCGCTGCGCGAACTGGGCGAGCTGCTGGCCAGCATCAAGGAACCGCGCTGGCCCGGCAATCTGCGCAGCGCGCTGTCCGACTGGCCGGGGCTGGCGCAACTGGCCTACGTCGCGCCGCGGGTGGTCGACGCCGCCGCGTTCAACGAACAGGTGCTGGAAGGCGGCGACGTCGATCTGGGGCGCCTGCCGATCCAGCGCTGCTGGCCGGAAGACGTCGATCGCCTGATCACCTTCGGTCTGGTGATCACCCGCGGCATCCATCAGCAGCGGCAGAACGTGGCGATCTACCGGCAACAGGTGGTCGGCCGCAACCGGGTGATCATGCGCTGGCTGCCGCATCGCGGCGGCGCGCTCGATTACGCCAGCTGGCAGGCCGCGCATCCGGAGAAGCCCTTTCCGGTGCTGGTCGCGATCGGCGCCGATCCGGCCACGCTGCTGGCGGCGGTGGCGCCGGTGCCGGACACGCTGTCGGAATACGAATTCGCAGGCCTGCTGCGGGCCGCGCGCACGCGGGTCTGGCGCAGTGCGTTGACCGGCCTGGATGCGCCGGCGGGCGCGGAAATCCTGCTGGAGGGTTTCATCCATCCCGGCGACACCGCGCTGGAAGGCCCGTTCGGCGATCACACCGGCTACTACAACGCGCAGGCGCACTTCCCGGTGCTCACCATCGAGCGCATGCGCCTGCGTCGCGACGCCATCTACCACGGCAGCTACATGGGGCGGGCACCGTTCGACGAACCCTCGGTGCTGTCGATGGCGCTGAACGACATCTTCGTGCCGATTCTGCGCAAGGTGTTCCCGGAGATCGTGGACTTCTACCTGCCGCCGGAAGCGTGCTCGTACCGGGTGGCGGTGGTCAGCATCCGCAAGCAATACGCGGGGCACGCACGGCGGGTGATGATGGGCATCTGGTCCTACCTTCGCCAGTTCACCTACACCAAGTTCGTCATCGTCACCGACGAGGACATCGACGTGCGTGACTGGGCGCAGGTGATCTGGGCGGTGTCCACCCGGGTGGATCCGGCGCGCGACAGCATGCTGGTGGAGAACACGCCGATCGACTACCTGGATTTCGCCACCCCGGTCTCGGGCGTGGGCTCCAAGCTCGGCCTGGACGCGACCCGCAAATGGGTGGGCGAGAGCGCGCGCGAATGGGGACGCCCGATCACCCTGGATCCGCAGGTCGAGCAACGCGTGGATGCATTGTGGCGGCAGGTATGTCGGACCGCCGCCGCCGAGGCTGGAAATCTCGACGCACACCTCGACGCACACTTGAACGAAGCCGGCATCGAAGCGGTCGCCGCCCGGACGCCGCGTCCCGTGCCTTCCGCCGACTGGAGAACTCCCTGATGCAACTGGTATGTCCCGCCGGCAACCTGCCGGCGCTGAAGGCCGCCATCGACGCCGGCACCGACGCGGTCTACGCGGGCTTCCGCGACCAGACCAACGCGCGCGCCTTCCCTGGCCTGAACTTCGACGACGCCGAGATGCGCGAGGGCATCGCCTACGCGCATGCGCGCGGACGCCAGGTGTACCTGGCGTTGAACACGTACCCGGACAGCGCGCGGTTGCCGCAATGGCGGCATGCGGTGGATCAGGCGGCCGCGTTCGGCGCCGACGCGATCATCGCCGCCGAAATGGCGGTGCTGCACTACGCGTCGCGGCAACACCCCCGGCTGGCGAGGCATCTGTCGGTGCAGGGTTCGGCGACCACCGCAGCGGCGTTGCGCTATGCGCACGAGCGCTTCGGCATCGCCCGCGCGGTATTGCCGCGCGTGCTGTCGGTGCAGCAGGTCGAGCGACTGTGCCAGGCCTCGCCGGTGCCGCTGGAGGTGTTCGCGTTCGGCAGCCTGTGCATCATGGTGGAGGGACGCTGCCAGCTGTCCAGCTACGTCACCGGGGTGTCGCCGAATCGCCACGGCGTGTGCTCGCCGGCCAGCTTCGTGCGCTGGGAGGAACATCCGGACCAGGGACGCAGTGTCCGCCTGAACGGCATGCTCATCGATCGTTTCGGCGCGACCGAGCCGGCCGGCTATCCCACCGTGTGCAAGGGGCGCTACGCCGTCGGCGGCGAGATCTTCCATGCGCTGGAGGAACCGACCAGCCTCAATACCCTGGAACTGCTGCCGCGCCTGGCCGAAGCCGGCGTGGCGGCGCTGAAGATCGAGGGCCGCCAGCGCGGCGCGGCCTACGTGCGTACCGTGACCCGGGTCTGGCGCGAGGCCATCGACGCGCAGGCGCGCGCGCCGGCCAGCTGGCGCCCGCGCGAGGACTGGCAGGCCGATCTGTCCGCCCACGCCGAAGGCCAGCAGACCACCCTCGGCCCTTATCACCGCGCCTGGCATTGAACGATGAAACTCAGTCTTGGACCGTTGCAGTACGTCTGGCCGCGCGAGCGCGTGCTGGCCTTCTACCGCGAGGCCGCGCAGTGGCCGCTGGACATCCTCTATCTCGGCGAGACCGTGTGCAGCAAGCGCCGCGAACTGCGCACCCGCGACTGGCTGGCGCTGGCGGAGGAACTGGCCGCCAGCGGCAAGCAGATCGTGCTGTCATCGCTGGCCCTGATCGAGGCCGAGTCCGAACTGTCGACGGTGGTGCGACTGGCGGAGAACGGCGCATTCCTGCTGGAAGCCAACGATCTGTCCGCCGTGCAGGTCTGCCGCGAGCGCGGTCTGCCGTTCGTGGCCGGCCCCACGCTGAATGTCTACAACCACGTCGCCCTGGGGCTATTGATCGAGGACGGGCTGGTGCGCTGGGTGCCCGGCGTGGAGCAGGGACGCCGGTTGCTGGAGGAACTGCGCGCGGCGATGGCAGAGCAGGGCACACCGATGCCGGAACTGGAAATCATGGCCTGGGGGCGCCTGCCGCTGGCCTGGTCGGCGCGCTGCTTCACCGCACGCGCCTACGACGTGCCCAAGGACGACTGCGGTTTCCGCTGCATCGAACATCCCGACGGATTGCCGCTGGGTACCCGCGAAGGCGAGGCGTTCATGGTGATCAACGGCATCCAGGTGCAGGGCATGGAGATCGTCGACATGGCGCCCGAGCGCGACGAGCTGATTGCCTGCGGCGTGGACATCCTGCGGCTGTCGCCCGCGCAGGACGACATGGCGGCGGTGGTGGATCATTTCCACCGGATGCTGCGCGCGCCACTGCCGCCGCCACGGTTGGGGGCGCGCAACGGCTACTGGCATGGAAAGCCCGGACGCGCGTCGCTGGCGGCGCCGGAACCGGCCTGAAGGCGGATGTCGAACGAAGCGGCGGGAATCATTCCGCCGCTTCGCATGCCACGAATTCGAATGACAGATGCGGCGCGGTTCAGTCGACGGGCGCGTCGCTCCGGTAATGCGCGCCCAGGCTGCGCGTCCGCGCCAGCGCCGCGTCCAGGATCCGCGTGACCAGTTCGCCCTGCCAGCTGCCGGCAAGGCCGGCATCGCGCGCCAGTTCCTCACGCGCCTCGCGCATCACCGCTCCGTCGCGCACCGGTCCCAGCGCGCGCCAGGTCAGTGCGCGCAGTTCGAGCAGCGCCGCCGTGTCGGCGGAGCGTCCGCGCACCACCCAGCGACCGTGTTCGGTGGGCAGATGCCGATGGATGCCGGCCAGCGACTGGCCCAGGCGGCGGCCGTAGACCACGCCCTCCAGCAGCGAATTGCTGGCCAGCCGGTTGGCGCCATGCACGCCGTTGCAGGCGGCCTCGCCAACCGCGTACAGGCCTTCCACCGCGGTGCGCCCGTCCAGATCCGCGGCGATGCCGCCCATGTGGAAGTGCGCGGCGGGGGTCACCGGGATGCGCTGCACCCGCGGATCGATGCCGTGCGCGCGGCACAGCGCGTACACGGTGGGGAACTGCAGCAGCCAGGTCTCGTGCAGGTGGGTGGCATCCAGCCAGATGCGCTGGCCGGCCTGTTGCGCTTGCCACACTTGCCGGGCCACCACGTCGCGGGGCGCGAGATCGCCCAGAGGATGGCGCTCGGCCATGATCGGGGCGCCGTCGTCGTCGTACAGGCGCGCGCCGGCGCCGCGCAGCGCTTCGGTGATCAGCGGCAGCGCGCCGTTGACCCGGACCGACAGCGCGGTGGGATGGAACTGGACGAATTCCAGATCGCGCGCCTGCGCGCCGGCGGCGAGCGCCAGCGCCAGCCCATTGCCGTCGGCGCCGGAGGGATTGGTGCTGGCGGCGAACAACGCGCCGCAGCCACCGGTGGCGAGCACCAGTTCGGCGCAGTCGATGTCCTCGCTGCGGCCTTCATCCGGCCAGGCGATGCGCAGTCCGCTGACGCCATGGTCGCCGACCCGCAGCGCATCCAGCGTCGCCGGCGGACGCCAGTCGATGTGCGGCGCGTTCTGCGCCGCGCGGATCAGCGCCAGCAGCAGCGAGGCACCGCTGGCATCGCCGCCGGCGTGGACGATGCGGTTGCGCCGATGCCCGCCCTCGCGACCCAGCAGGAAGCGCGTGCCTTCCAGGTCGAAGGGAACCCCCTGCGCCTGCAGCCAGCGCACCGCCATCACCGCGTTGTCGACCAGGTAGCGGACCGCGTCGTAGTCGTTGTGATCGGCGCCGGCGGCCAGGGTGTCGTGCGCATGCGCGTCAGTGCTGTCGCCGCTGTCCAGCGCCGCGGCGATGCCGCCCTGGGCCAGCGCGGTGCAACAGTCGATGCCGGCTGGCGCGCGTCCCAGCAACAGCACCTTGCGCGGCGCGGCCGACAGCGCGGTCGCCAGGCCGGCGACGCCGCAACCCACCACCACCAGTGGCGGCGCGCCGCTCACGGGCGTTCGCCCCGGCCCACGGCAAGCATCCGCGCCAGCGCGGCGCGCGCGCCGGCGGCGACGTCTTCCGGAACCTCGACCACGTGCCGCAGGTCGCGCAGGCAGGCATGGATGTTCGGCAGGGTGATCCGCTTCATGTGCGGGCACAGGTTGCAGGGCTTGATGAACTCGACATCGGGAAAGCGATGGCGCAGGTTGTCGGCCATCGAGCATTCGGTGATCAGGGCGACGCGGCGCGGACGCTCGCGTTCCAGCCACGCGCCCATCGCGGTGGTCGAACCGACGAAATCGGCCTCGCGCTGCACTTCCGGCGGGCACTCCGGATGCGCGACCAGGCGCGCATCGAAGGTCTCGCGGGTATGCCGTGCCTGCTGCGCGGTGAACTGTTCGTGCACTTCGCAGCGGCCGTCCCACAGCACCAGTTCAACGCCGGTCTGGGCGGCGACGTGATGGCCGAGGAAGGCGTCTGGCAGGAAGATGACCTTGTCCGCGCCCATCGCCTCGACCACCTGCACCGCATTGGCGGAGGTGCAGCAGGCATCGGACTCGGCCTTCACCGCCGCACTGGTATTGACGTAGCTGACCACCGGCGCACCGGGATGGCGCGCGCGCAGGGCGCGCACGTCGTCGGCGGTGATGGAAGAGGCCAGCGAACAGCCCGCCTCGGGATCCGGAATCAGCACGGTGCGCCGGGGCGCCAGGATCTTCGCGGTCTCGGCCATGAAATGGACGCCGCACAGCACGATGATCTCCGCGTCGCAGTCGGCGGCCGCCTGCGCCAGCGCCAGCGAGTCGCCGGTGACGTCTGCCACGCCATGGAAGATCTCCGGCGACTGGTAGCTGTGCGCCATGATCACCGCGCCGCGTTCACGCTTGAGTTCGCGGATGGCATCGATCCAGGGCAGGTGCAGCGGCCACTCCAGGCACGGCACGGTATCGCCCACGCGCGCGGTCAGATCCGCATAGCGATCTTCCAGGTCCGGCGTCCAGCGCGGCGCATGCGTGGCATTCATGCGGCCCGCCCGGCGTGTGCGCGATGGGCCTGCCGCGCGTCGCGCGCCAGACGCGCGCCGCGTTGCAGGAGGATGCGCGAGGCGAGCGGAAAGGCTTCCCAAGGCAACCGATCCAGCAGGTTGCGCAGGAACAGCCCGAGTTCGGTGTCGCCGGTCAGCATCAGGCGGCGCTGGAAAAACAGGGTATCGGCGTCCTCCAGCCGGCTCGCCAGCAGCAGCAGATCGGTGGCGCTGCCGCTCACCGTGGCTTCCGCGTCGCCCTGCGCCAGATGCAGGCCGTCGGCGCGCAATTCGAACACCCAGCGCTGATCGAGATCGGTGATTTCGATGCCGAGTCGGCGGCCGGCGATCGGCTCCAGGACACGCCGTACCCGCGGAGACGCCAATGCAGGCGCGAGCAGGCGCAACGCCGCGCGTTGGCGCAACGGTCCCGGTATCCGCGCGAGCCAGGGCCGCAGGCGGCGTGGCGGTGGCAGCCAGCGAAGCAGGGGGGAAGGTGCGGAAGCGGAACGGGTCGATGACGGACCGGAATGGGCCATGGGAAGGGTCGGTTCGGAAAGGGGGGAAGAAGCCCGCGACTGGCGGCGATGGGCTTCGGCGATCAGCAGCCGCATCAGTCGTTCGGCGCTGGACGGAGAAATGCCGGCTCGGCCCGCGAGCCGGCGCGCGCGTTCCCGGACCCGGTGCTCGCGTCGCGCGTCGGTCTGCGCCAGGCCCGCGTCGCGCTTGATCCGGCCGGCCAGTCCGGCCAGCCGCTGGCGTCCGCCCAGCAGGATCACCATCGCGTCGTCGACCCGGTCGATCGCCGCGCGGGTGCCGCCCAGGGCCAGGCGGCTCAGCACGGACCCGCCTCCACGACGGATACGGGCGCGGAAACGACAACAGGGCGATGGCCCGAGGGGGCCGGCGCGGTATGCGATTCGAACGGCGGCATGGCGATCACCGGTACGGTGGGCACATCCTAGGCAGCGCCGGGCGGGCTGCCATTGACCCAGATCAAGCGGGCCGGAAGCGCAGCGCTCCGCGCCAGCAGCGCAGGATCACCCCTCCGCTGGCGCCCCACGCGAGCACCAGCGCGGCGCCGGCCGGCCGCGCCAGCGCGGGATCCACGGTCGCCGCCAGCAGCAGCCCGCCCGCCGCCAGGTGGGCGTACAGCAGCCACTGCTTGTGGGTGTCTTCGAGCAGCCGGTCCACACCCGGCACGCGCACGCCGCGCGGGTGGCGCCGCCGCAGTTCGATCCAGGCCAGGAAACCGACGATTTCCAGCAGCATGCCCAGCACCAGCAGCGGCAGGCCGACGGCGATCACCAGCGCGCCAATCGCCAGCATGGCGCGCGGGGACAGCTCCGGCGCCAGGGTGGCGAGGCAAGCCGCCGCCAGCGCGGTGCAGCCGGCCAGCCAGAACCGGCGCAGCACCGGATTGCGCGGATGCGGCGCACGCCATTGCAGGACCGGAACCGCCAGGCAGAACACCAGCGCGGGCAGGGCGAGGACGCGCGCCGGATGAATGGGCACATCGGCCAGCGCGCGCCAACCCGTCGCGCCGAGGCCGGCGACCAGCACGCCCAGCCAGATCAGCAGCCAGCCGGCGGGAATGCGCCGCGTTCCCTGCAGCGTCGGCAGGGTGATGCTGGCGACCGCGCCGAGCAGCGCTAGCGTCCAACCCGCGAGTCCGAACGCGGCGTGCAGGTTGGCGATTCGATCCAGCGGAAGCGCGATCCTGCCCGACAGGATCGCCAGCCCCGCCAGCCCGAGCGAGGCGGTGACCAGCAGCGACGCCAGCGCGACGCCGATGCCGAACCGCGCCACGCGCGCGCCGGTTCCACGCGCCACCGCGAACAGGCCGCCGAGTGCGAACAGCAGCAGCGATGGCGCCAGCAACAGCGAGGCCGCGCCGGTGAGCAGCGGGTGCGGAAACATCAGCGCCGGCACCAGCAGGAGCAGTCCGCCATTGAATGCCGCATGCAACCATGGCGCGAGTCCGGGGCGGGGCAATGGACTGCCGGCGGCGACCGGCAGGAACTGGATCAGGCTGCCGAGCATCGCGTTGCCGAGCACGCCCAGGGTAAACAGGTGCGCCAGCACCAGCGTGTGCGGCGCCCAGCGCGTCAGCAGCGCGAATTCACCGCTCCACAGCAGCCATGCGCCGGCGGCGACGCCCCAGGCCAAAGACGACAGCAGGAAGCGCAGCGGTTGCCCGGGCGGCGGTGCCTGGGCGAACGCCAGTCCGCTCATGCGATTCGCGGCGGCTCCAGCGCGGCGCGATCGTCGGCATGGCAGATTGCGATGCAGGCGTCACCGGCGGGCAGATCCTGCACGCGGTACGCGTAGCCCCAGGCGTCGAGCAGCGACATCAGCGGCAGCGGCCGGAACGGCGTGAACGCCACCAGCCGCCCACCGCGCGGCAACGCTTCCAGGCTGGCGAGGATCCGCTGCATCGGTTCCGGCGGCGCGAGTTCGCGCAGATCCAATCGCATCAGGGACACGGTGTTTCCCCCTCCCTCGCGGCGTCATCCGATTCGGGACAGGCCAGCGTCGCGCCGGCCGCATCAAAGGATTCGCGTATCCAGCCGGCACAGGGCGAGCAGGGATCC
This sequence comes from Pseudoxanthomonas sp. 22568, assembly GCF_052044485.1. Taxonomy (NCBI): domain Bacteria; kingdom Pseudomonadati; phylum Pseudomonadota; class Gammaproteobacteria; order Lysobacterales; family Lysobacteraceae; genus Pseudoxanthomonas; species Pseudoxanthomonas sp. 22568. The sequence continues at coordinate 184,726 of NZ_JBQENC010000003.1, read as the reverse complement.
GGCGGCAACAGCGCTTCGTTCATGGCGTTACCCCAGCAGGGCCAGCAGGCCCATCGGATGGTGGGTGCGCGCGATGCCGTAAACCTGCAGGAAACACAGCAACGCGACCGCATACAGCACGGTGCGGGACAGTCTTCCCCGCGTCGGCTGGAAGGCGAGAACGCCCAGCACCACGTACGCAAGGATGAGAGCGACCTTCACGACCAGCCAGCCGTTGGCGAACAGCCCGGCGGGCAGGATCGTCAGCAGCATCATCGCCGCGGTCAGCAGCACGGTGTCGATCGTGTAGCCGAGATAGCGCAGCGGCGCCACGCGCGGCCAGCGCATGCCCAGCGACAGGCCCAATCCACGCAATGCGAACAGCGTGCCGCTGGTGAGCGCGGCGGCGACATGGACCTGCTTGATGTCGGGATAGAAGGTGATCATGGCGTCAGCCCGGCCGTCCGTCGGCGCGCGGACTCAGGTAGATGCGGCCGATACGGACCACCCACGGCAGCAGTGCGAGCAGCCAGCCAATCGCCGAGGCGACCTGCCAGAACAGCGCGTCGGGGGCGATTTCGGCGACCACCCGCATCACCGCCACGATCTGCAGTGCGGCGAAGGCGAACCAGGCCAGCGCCGGCATCTTCAACGGCCGCCCGGAATGACCCTGGGTAACCCGGGTGACCATCGCCACCAATACGCTGCCGAAGAAACCGATGAACATCGCGTGCATCGGCGCGCGCCCCAGCACGAATTCACCCGTGAGCAGGTAGATGACGCTCTGCGCGGTGTACAGCGCGAAGGTGATCGGCAACCACGCGGTACCGACGAACAGCACCGCCAGCAGGCCCGGCATCCGTCCGCGTGGCCACCAGTGCCACAGCGCCACGCCGCTGGCGATCAGCAGCGCCGCATCCGGCAGCCACAGCCACGCGTAGGCGTGGCGCAGCTCCAGCAGCAGGTGAAGCAGCAGGAAGCCCCACATCGTGCCCAGCCACGCCATCGGCCGCCAGGGCTTGTAGCCCGGCACCGTATTGGCGGCGAAGAACGGGAACATGCGGTGGGCGACGGTCAGGTAGATCGGCAGCAGCATCGCCACCCCGCCGAGCTTGATGCTGGCGAAGGCATACCACCCATCCCCGGTCAGCACGAACACGAGGAAGCACGCCAGTCCCGCGCAGCCGAGCAGCAGCGCGGCGAAGCAGGAACGCGCGTGCCAGGTGCGCGCGGTGTCGCGCAGCAGCAGCCGGCCGAGCGTGGCCACGCCGGCCAGCCAGCCGGCCAGCGCCATCCACAGGCCGACCGTGAAACCGGCGTCCCAGCCCAGCGTGGAAAGCAGGATCGCCAGTTGTCCGCCCATCAGTCCGGCGCCCACCGGCGCGTAGCGCCAGCGCGGCAGATCCGGCAAGCCCATCCAGCGCGGGAATACCGTCAGCAGGAAACCGAAGATGAAACTCGGCAGCACCAGGTACTGCATCAGGAAGGCATGCAGCCAACCCGGCGGTACCGCGATGTCCGGCATGCGCCAGGCGCCGGTGTACTGCGCGGCCAGCCAGGCCGTCCACCACAGCATCGCCAGCAACACGTTGCCGGCGCCGATGAAGAACATCAGCCGGTGCGGTGCCTGCAGCAACTGGCGCGCGGACATGCCGGCGGGGGGCGAGGGCGGGTTGGAAACGGGAATCGGTCGCATGGCCGCAGTCTGCGCCGCGTCGCCGGCGCCTTCCTTGACCTGGATCAGGCGGGATGCGGATCGGTGCCGGGAGGATTCCCGCCCGCGTCGCATCTGCCGATGCCCCACCTCGTCATCCCAGCGAACGCGGGGACCCGTTTTGACTTCCGGCCAGCGTTCCTCGGCATCCAAGGATCCCAATGGATTCCAGCTCGCGCTGGAATGAGGGGGGAAACTAGCGGCGCCTGGGATGGAGCCGGGCGTGTGGGGAATACGGTCGCGA